>CAWUMD010000020.1:0-16978 GCA_963923365.1 uncultured bacterium | reverse complement strand
CTCCACCTTTTTCTGCAAAAAACGCTACAAAGCCCTCAGGACTTGGATTTCAGGGCAGTCGGCATCTCCCCAAGGCACGCACTGTGAGTTGTCGCCCGGTACCTCGCTGACGATTCCAGGGCTTTCTGATAGCCTCGGGCCAACGCCAGTGAAGGGACGCCCATGGCCGAACTGCATATCCAGGCCCGCTATGTAATCCGCTTTGACGAAGCCCTGTTTGAAGCCACCCCCCGGGGCAGCCTGGTGGAGCGAAGCAGCGGTCGTGAATTCTGGGCAGAGCCGGTACTGGCCACGGTAGATACCCAGCAGGAAGCGATGGCTCTGACAGCCGAAGAAGTCGCTCTGCTGAAATTAAGACTCGACATCCAACAGTTGGAGCCCACCGATGCTCCAGACTGACCATCCACACAGGCTGGACGCCTGGATTCGGGAACTGGGTCTGGAGCCACACCCGGAAGGGGGCTATTTCCGGGAGGTCTATCGGTCCCGGGATCCGGTCATCGCCTCATGCCGTCCGGAGCAGCCCCTGGTTGCCAGCACCCATATCTATTACCTGCTGGGACCCGGCGATCGATCCCGCCTGCACCGCATCCGTTCGGATGAACTCTGGCACTTCTATGGCGGATCAACGCTGCGGGTCCATGTGATTGACCCCGATACCCGGGACTACCGCTGTCTGCGCCTGGGCTCGGACCTGAGCCAGGGCGATCGCCTCTTCGACTGGGTACCCGCCGGATGCTGGTTCGGTGCGGATCTGGCCCAGGCCAACAGCTATGCCCTGGTTGGTTGCACGGTGGCCCCGGGATTCGAGTTCCGGGATTTCGAACTGGCTGACCCCGTGCAATGGCGGTCGGAGTTCCCCGAATACGGAAATCTGCTGGAACAGTTGTCCTAGCCGGTGGGGTCGGGAGGCATCCTAACCTCGATCGCTTCTGCCCAAGGAACCCTGCCATGGCTGCGATTGCACCGGGGAGCTGCGTCCATCTCAGGAACGACGCATCACACAACCTCTATCAGGTGATCGGCATCCGACCGGAGGACAGTGTCTGCTGGCTGCGGATCTGGCCCCTGCGGGCCAAGGGGAACCCGGTCTTTCAGACCACCCTGAGCCGAATCCTGGCATCAGAGCTGGAACCGGTCAGCGGCTGACGTTACGATCAGTAAACGTTTCTCATCCGGACAACAGTGGCAAAAGGATTCGGTAAGCCGCCCGAGCCCCCTAAGGTTTCGGCCGCAGCTCTCAAGCGCCAGGAAGCCGCCCAGCAACTGGAGCAGATGAAGGCGGAAGGAATGCCCGCCTACGAAATCTTCGTGCGCCCCACCGGGACCCGCAACTGGATGACCGTCGGGGAAATCGCGGTGAAGCGCTCCGACCAGGTGAACTTCGCCATCCGCGACAATCGTCCGGGGCTGACGGAAGCCGCGGTGCGCCGTATGCCAGCGCTGAATAAGTACGTGGACCGTCTGGAGTTCGGCTATCGTCTGTCGGAATTCAAGGACGAACCGATCGAGACCTACCAGGAGCCCAAACTGCCGATTCCCAACCCCCTGGCCGGGGTCGGTGACTTCATCGGCAACCTGTTCAAGAAGAAGGCCTAAGGCCAGCCACCGCTATCAGGTCAGGATGGTTCCCCCCATCAGCTTCTGGTAGCGGTAGTCCAACTCCCGTCGCAGCCCAGGATAGGAATCCAGACTCGGGTCAACAGCCATCAGTTTCTCCGCCGCTTCCCGGGCCAGTTCCAGCACCGCCTGATCCTCCACCAGACTGGCCAGGGCAAAGTCCGGCAGGCCGGATTGCCGGGTGCCGAGAACCTGCCCTGGTCCCCGGAAGCGCAGATCCATTTCCGCGATGAAGAAACCATCCTGGGACTGTTCGAGCACCGACAGCCGCTGGCGGGCGGTTTCCGTCTTCGAGCTACTCATCAGCAGACAGTAGGACTGGGCAGCACCCCGACCGACCCGGCCCCGCAACTGGTGCAGCTGAGCCAGTCCGAAACGTTCAGCATGCTCGATCAGCATCACGGTGGCGTTGGGGACATCGACCCCAACCTCCACCACAGTGGTCGACACCAGAAGGTGGGTCTCACCGTCCCGGAAAGCACTGATGGCCGCATCCTTTTCCGCAGAACTCATCCGCCCATGGAGCAGCCCGACCCGGAAGTCCGGGAAGACCTGCTCCTGCAGATGTCGATACTCATCAATGGCCGAGCGCAGATCCAGCTTCTCCGATTCCTCAACCAGGGGCAGGACCACGTAGATCTGTCGCCCCTGGGCAATTTCGCGCCGCATCAGATCGTAGGCCTGCGGACGCTCCTTCGGCCCCAGAGCTGTGGTCTGAATGGCCTGCCGCCCGGGGGGTAGCTCATCGATCTGGCTGACATCGAGATCCCCATGCATGGTCAGGGCCAGGGTGCGGGGAATCGGAGTCGCCGTCATTGTCAGTACGTGGGGGTTGTCACCCTTCTGCTGCAGGCGGGACCGCTGCTGCACTCCGAAGCGGTGCTGCTCATCGATCACCACCAGCCCGAGGTTGCGGAAGGCGACCTTGTCTTCAATCAGGGCATGAGTGCCCACCAGCAGCGAGAGTTCGCCGGTTTCCAGGGCCCGCTGAATCTCCCGTCGCTGTTTGACCCGGGTGGACCCTGTCAGCAGTTCCACCGGCAGGTGCAGCAGATTGAACCAGGCCACCAGCTTGCGGTAGTGCTGCTCGGCCAGCACCTCGGTGGGGGCCATCAGGGCCCCCTGATACCCTGCCTGGATCGCAGCCAGCAGGGAAATCACCGCCACAACGGTTTTTCCGGAACCGACATCCCCCTGGACGAGGCGATTCATCGGTGTCGGTTTCTGCAAATCCCGCAGGATTTCGTTGACCACCCGCTGCTGGGCCCCGGTGAGTTGGAAGGGCAGAACCCCGTAGAAGCGTTCAATCAGTTCGCCGGTGGACGGCAGCACCGCTGCTGTCGCTTCCTGCTTCTGAGTCTGACGGCGACGCAGCAAGCCCAACTGCAGGAAGAAGAATTCATCGAAGACCAACCGTCGACGGGCCGCGGCCAGCAGGTCGGCACTATCGGGGAAATGCACCTGCTGAATCGCCGGCCCCAGACCCAGCAGATCGTAGGCCTGGCGCAGATCCGCCGGGAGCGAATCCCGCAGACGGGTTGCGGCGGGCAGGGCACTGAGCACCGCCTTGCGCAATACATCGGCCGCCAGCCCTTCCGTCAGCGGGTAGATGGGGACGACCCGACCCACCTTGAGTGAGGCGATCGGGCTGTCGGCGCTATCCAGCACCTCGATCTCGGGCTCATCGAGGGTAACGCCGTACTTACTCTGCTTGACCAATCCGGAGGCCGCGACGATCGCACCGCGTGGATACAGCCGCTTCTGCTGTTCCTGCCAGGAACGGCTGGCAAAGCGGCTACCGGCATAGAAGCGGCTGAGACGGACCTGGCCGCTGGGATCCCGGATCACCAGTTCCAGAATCGTCAGCTTGTCATTGCGGGGACTGGTGAAGCAGTTGATCCGCTGCACTGCCCCAATCAGGGTGGCCATCTCGCCTGCCTGGAGGTCGCGGATGTTGACCTGACGGGCGTAGTCGAGGTGATCCCGGGGATAGTAGTACAGCAGATCCCGCACCGTCAGCAGACCCAGCTTGCCCAACAGCACACTGACCCGGGGACCAACCCCTTTGAGGAAGGTGAGAGGCTGATCCAGTTCCGGTACGGCGCGGGAGTCGACCAGATCGGTAGTGCGCGGCGATCGCCCGACCGACCGCCGCTCCGCAGCTGGGGGAGGGGCGGGAGTCGCCGTTCGAGCCATGGGCAGACTCTGCTCCGCAACCCGCAGCGCTGTCGCTGGCTGAGCCCCAGGCTGCGCGAAGATGGATAGCTGGTCCTGCTGCTGACGACGCAACTGGTGCAACTGCCGACGGCTCTCGGCCACCAGGTGCTGACGCTGGGCGTAAGTGAGGTCCCCATAGCGGCGGTAGTCCTCCAGCAGGGAGTTGAGGCGATCGCCCGCTGCAGGATCCAGTTGCGGAGCAAGTGCCTGCAGTTCCTGGGCCAGAAACTGGCTGAAGCGCTGCTGTCGCCCCTGGAGATCATTGAAACCCCGCTCCGCTTCCACAGCCAGAGCCTGCTGCAGTCGGGACCAGTCCGGACCGGGCTGGGGATGCATCTGGGCTACTCCTGAGGCCAGGCCAGACGCCAGCGCAGTTCGGCCTGTTGCACCGAGCTACGCCGTTCCGCCTGACGCACCAGATGGCCCAGCTGCCGTAACTGCTGCTGCAGATCGCGGATCTTACGCTGGGCTTCGGCCAGACCGGGGCTGGCCATTGCCAGGTCCCCGAGGCGTAACTGGATCGCCACCACCTGAATCGGCTCAGCATCTGTCTCGGCCGCCTCATCGGTCCCAGACTGCAGCACCAGCCGCAGCACATTGGCCGGAGCCTGGGCACTCTCACCCCGACCCTGGATGATCGCAGCCTGCAGCACGGCCAGGGGCAAGGGATTGCGCAGCACCCGCGCCTGATCGAGAATCACATTCCCCTGACGGGACACCTGCTTGAGTAAAGCTTCCAGCGCCCGGTCAAGGGCCTGCCGCCAGGCATGGATCGCCATCGGATGAGCCGGTGGCGTAGGGGTGAGATAAGTGAGTTCCAGTTCGGGGGCAGCCTCCGCTGGTCCCTCGTCCCCAGCGTGCACCCCCACATCTATCGGTTCGGGGACGGCAGCGGTTTCGGCCTCCGCATCTGAATCACCCGGGGCACTGTCCTCGCTCGGCTGCTCCTCGGCGGCCTCCCAAGCATCCTGATCCTCTGCCGCCTCCGAAGCCCCTGTCTCCGCCTGCTCACGGGCCAGTTCCAGCAGCGGCTCGAGGGCACACTGCCCACGGCTGTCCCGGGCCAGATCCCGCAGCACACACAGCAACTTCTCCTGGGCCGCATCCTCAAGCGCCAGAAAGTGATCGGGCTGGATCTGTGTACAGATCTGGAAACACACCTGGATCAGCTGCTGTTCCAGGGCCAGACCGAAGGCAGCGAGAAACTGCTCGTAGCTGACACGGAACTGCTGCGCCAGCTGGGCAGAACGCTGTTCCAACTGCTGCAGACTGGTGGCGGCAGTCACCCCGGACTCTCCTTACGTGCCTTCAGAATACGAGAAACGGCAGGGGCCAAGGCTCCTGCCGTCTAGGGGGTGTGGCATCCGGTGTACGGACACCACACTGGGAATCGCGCTAGGCGCCAGCGACCTGAGCAGCCACTTCGGCAGCGAAGTCCACCTCTTCCTTCTCGATGCCTTCACCGAGGTTGAAGCGGGTGAAGCGACGCACCTGGATGTTCTCACCGATCTCAGCGATGGACTGCTTGATCAGTTCCGCCACAGTGATGCTGCTGTCACGGATGTAGGCCTGATCGAGCAGAGCCAGTTCCTTGAGGCGCTTCTCGATCCGACCGGCGACGATCTTCTCGCGGATGTTCTCGGGCTTGTTGCCGAGGTCATCGCGACCCATCTCGATTTCTTTTTCCTTGGCCGCCACCTCAGCAGGAATATCGCTGACGGCAACGTACTCAACGCTGGGGGAAGCCGCAATCTGCATGGCGATGTTGCGCACCAGCTCCTGGAACTTCTCACCCCGGGCCACGAAGTCGGTTTCGCAGTTCACTTCCACCAGCACGCCAATACGGCCACCGGCATGGATGTAGCTGCCCACCAGACCTTCAGCAGCGGTACGACCGGACTTCTTGTCAGCAGAGGAAATACCCTTCTGACGCAGCCATTCGATGGCTTTCTCGAGGCTGCCCTCGGTTTCGGACAGCGCCTTCTTGCAGTCCATCATGCCGGCGCCGGTCTTCTCACGCAGCTCCTTGACGAGCTTCGCACTGATTTCAGCCATGGGAGTTCAGGATCCTGTGGTTTCGGGATTCAGATTGAAATAAATCAGCCGACCGGGATGATCATCAGGGCTGTAGCCCCGTTCCGCGGTCGGCCGGGCGACATCAGCCTTCTTCGCTGGCGTCTTCGTACTCTTCGCCGCTGTAGTCGACGTACTCTTCAGCTTCAGCCAGCTGACCGTGACGACCTTCGTAGATGGCATCGGCCAGCTTGGAGATGATCAGCTTGACGGAGCGGATGGCGTCGTCGTTGGCGGGGATGGGGATGTCCACCAGGTCGGGATCGCAGTTGGTGTCCAGCATGGAGATGATGGGCACGTTCAGCTTCTGGCATTCCTGAACCGCGTTATATTCGCGCTTCTGGTCGACGATCACCACGGCATCGGGGATGCGACGCATGTTCTTGATGCCGCCGAGGTACTTCTGCAGACGCTCGAGTTCGCGACGCAGCACCGCTGCTTCCTTCTTGGGACGCAGGGCAAGGGCGCCGGTCTCTTCCATGCGCTCCAGTTCCTTGAGGCGATCCACCCGGCCCTTGATGGTGGCCCAGTTGGTCAGCATGCCACCCAGCCAGCGCTGGTTGACGTAGTAGGAACCGCAGCGGCTGGCTTCCTGGGCGATGATGCCGGCGGCCTGACGCTTGGTTCCGACGAACAGGAAACGCTTGCCCTGTTCGGCTGCAGCACGGACGTAGTCGTAGGCGGCTTCGACGCACTGGGCGGTCTGGACGAGGTCAATGATGTGGACGCCGTTGCGGGCCGTGTAGATGTACGGCGCCATGCGGGGGTTCCAGCGACGGGTCTGGTGTCCGAAGTGGACGCCAGCTTCCATCATTTCGGCCAGGGAAATGACTGCCATGGATTTCTCCTAGTTCGGGTTTCACCTCCACCCAGGCTCGATTCCCGCGAACGGGAACACCCGAAGCCCTGGGTGTGCGTATGTGAAGACAACTTTTCCAGCCTATCAGAATCGCCGGGGCCGCAGCTAATGGGGCAGCGCCAGGGTGAGCAGGGCGATCGCCGTGCCCAGGGCCGCGATCCAGAGCAGCCCGCAGCCCGAGGCGATGCCGATGGCCGCCGCGATCCAGGTGGCGGCGGCGGTGGTGATCCCGTGGATGCGCGGCCGTTCTGGGGTGCTTTCGCGCAGAATCTCACCGGCCCCGATGAAGCCGACGCCACTGGCGATGCCCTGCATCACCCGGCTGAGGGCATCCACCCGGGAGCCGTTGGCGGTGGGGTCGCTGCTGGCAGCCATCAGAATCGTCAGGGTCAGGAGGGCAGCGGCGCTGCTGACCAGCATCTGGGTGCGGATGCCGGCGGCGTGGCGGTGGGAATGGCGATTGAGGCCGATCAGGCCCCCGCAGCAGGCAGCGATTCCGAGTCGCAGCAGCATGGTGCGCCAGTCATCGCTGGCCAGGCCGATTCCCACCTTCGGCGACTCCTATGGAAGTTGCTGACAGTGTGGGTCGCCTGGGCGGGGTTGGCAAGGGATCAGGCGATCGCCTCGCCGCGACGGTGTTGCCGCCAGGCCCGGTAGACCGCCTGGACGTTGTACCAGTTGAGGAAGATGCGGGCGACCTCCAGGGCCAGCTGGGGTTTGCCGCGGCGGATCAGCCAGCGCAGCAGCGGCGCCAGGGTGCGCTCGTTCAGGGTGCCGCCCAGGGAGAGCAGCCCCCAGAGCAGACGGTGCAGCCAGGTCATCTGGATCATCATCCGCACGTCCCAGGTGGGGTGCTTCTCATAGAAGAGCACGCCCATGCGACCGCGCTCCTCCTCCTGGCGGATCAGCTTGGGAATCTGGTCAAGACTGAAGGCCGGGTGCCAGTGGTAGCCCACCGCCTCGGGGCAGCGCACCAGCGAGATGCCGAGCTTCTTCAGACGCACCCCCAGTTCCAGGTCCTCCCAGCCGTAGAGCTGGAAGCCGACGTCGAACAGCCCAGCCTGCTCCAGCCAGTGGCGGGCGATCGCCACGTTGCCAGTGGCGAAGAAGGCATTGGAGTAGTCGGTGACCTTGAAGAGCTCGGAGGTGGGGTCGTCGAAGTTGGCGGTGTTGATCACCGCACCATAGGTGAAGCAGCGATCGTGCCCCTGGCGCTGGTAGGCGGCGGTGAGGGCGTCGGCGTGGGCCTGCAGGAAGCCCGGCAGCACCACCAGATCGCTGTCGATGAAGATGATCGTCTCGCCCAGGGCCTGTTCGACCCCGAGGTTACGGGCCCGGGCCGGACCACCATGCTCCTGCTCATAGAGCCGCACGTGGGGATAGGCCGGATTGTCCCGCAACCAGTCGACGGTGCCGTCGGTGGAGCCATCATCGACAATCACGATTTCGTAGCCCTGGATCGGCGCGCCCACCCGGAACTGCTGATGCTCCAGCGCATCCAGGCACTTGCGCAGAATCGGACGGCGATTGTAGGTCGGGATAACGACAGAGATGAACAAAACGAATTCCGTCCCGGGGTGATGGCTGGAGACACTGCCCCTGATCATGCAGCAGCGGCGGCACAAGCGCACGGTCGGCTGTGCCGCATCGCACAGCGCCGGGACTCCCGCCTTCAAGCGGATGCCGATCCTGGTTCACCCCTGAACCGGGACGGTGGCCAAAGCATTTACCAGTTCCCGGAAGCCGTCCGCCTCCGGAGCCTCGGTCACCCAGCGGGGCAGATGGGGCAGCACCTCCCGGTAGTGAGCAACGTTCGCCACACCCGCCGAACAGGGGAAGAAGGCCGGGTCGAACAGGCTGGCATCGTTGGGGCTGTCGCCCACGGTCAGTACCTGAACGGCGAGCAGATTCGGCCAGCGCTTGCTCAACAGTTGCCGCAGCCCCGGGGCCTTGTCCTGGCCCACCAGTTTGATGTGGCACTGCACATTGCTGTAACAGAAGGACCAGCCCTGGTCCTGGCAGAAAGCCTCCATGCGCGCCAGCGTCTGCGGGTGCAGGCCCGCTACATCGAAGGTCCAGTCGGTGAGCCGGAAATCGTTGTCGTCCGAGACCCGCAGTGGCCCAAAACGCTGCTGCAGGCGCTCGAACTGCGTCGCCAGCTGCTGCCGATGCTGCTCAAGATCCGGCAGATTCACGAGCATCTGCCGCTGACCGTCAGGCCAGCAGACCAGTCCACCGTTCTCGGCGATCGCCCCGACCACCGGCAGGTAATGCACCAGGGCACTGACCCAGCCGGCCGAGCGACCGGTGACGATCAGGACCGGCAGGTCCGCTGCCCGCAGCCGCTCCAGGGTCGCCACCAGCGCCGAGGAGAACCGGCCCTCCCGGGTCAGGGTGCCATCCATATCCGTGGCGATCAGCCGCACCTCGTCCAGACAACCCGGCACCAGGGGCTGTAATCGGGCCTCAGACATAGGTGGGTACACGCTCCTGGGTAATCAGGCGCCCATCTTCCATCTCCAGCAGTCGATCGGCAACATCCAAAATCCGGTTGTCATGGGTGACCAGCAGGATTGTGCTGCCCTGCTCCTTGGCCAGACGCTGCATCAGATCCACCACATCCCGGCCCGACTGCTTGTCGAGGGCTGCCGTCGGCTCGTCCGCCAGCACCAGCCGGGGCTGGGCCGCCAGGGCCCGGGCGATCGCCACCCGCTGTTTCTGGCCCCCGGACAGGTTTTCGGGATAGTAGTCGACGCGATCGCCCAGACCCACGGCCTCAAGCATCCGGTTGGCCTGGGCCCGCCGCTCAATCGGGTCGATACCGTGCAGGTCGAGGGCCATCTGCACGTTCTGGGAGGCCGTCAGGGCCCGCAGAAGGTTATGGGCCTGGAAGATGAAGCCGATACGGCGGCGCACTTCGACCCGCTGACGCTGACTGGACCCGTTCAGTTCCTGCCCCAGGACCTTCAGAGAGCCCTGCTGCACCGAACGTAGCCCCCCCAGCAGGGTCAGCAGCGTCGTCTTGCCGCAGCCGGACGGCCCCATCAGCAGCACGATCTCGCCGCTGCGCAGTTCCAGATTGACGTCGAATAGCACCTGCTTGCGCAGGCTGCCTTCGCCGTAGACGTGCTCGAGATTGCGGATCGAGACCACCGGCTCCGTCATCAGCCCGCCCTCGGAAAACCCCTCGATTCTAGGACAGGGGGCCTGACAGCCTCCGTAGAATGAAGCGATGTCGGCCGGTCTAGCCCCCATGCGTCTGTTCCTGCTCTGCTGCTGTCTGCTCTGGCTTCTGGTGCTGCCGATGTCACCCGCTCAGGCGGCGGACGGCACCCAGTTGTTCGAGCAGCACTGCATCGGCTGTCACCCGGGCGGGGGCAACATCATCCGTCGGGGCAAGACCCTCCAGGCCAAAGCCCTTGAGAAGAACGGGTATGCGGAGGTCGAGGCGATCGCCACCATCATCCGCAATGGCAAGGGCAACATGTCGGCCTTCGGCGATCGCCTCACCCCCCCGGATATCGACACCCTGGCCACCTACGTCCGACAGCAGGCCGACCAGGGCTGGAAAGCCTGACCTACTCTGCCAGGTGATCCCAGGCCAGTTTCGCAGCCCCGACCCGACCGGCATCGTTGCCCAGTGCCGCCACCACCACGTGCATGCCCTCGCGGCTGATCGGTAACACCCGCTGTTCCAGCTCCTCGGTCAGGGCCGGCAGGAAGTAGGGTGCCGCCGCACTCAGACCACCCCCCAGCACGACCACCTCGGGGGTGAGCACGTAGACGAGACTGGCGATGCCGACAGCCAGGGTGCGGCCGTAATCGGCCCAGGCAGCCAGGGCTCTCTCGTCCCCGGTCTCGACCCGGCGGGACAGCTCCAGGGGATCGCAGCCGAAGCGTCGCTGCACCGCCCCGATCGAGCAGAACCGCTCGAGGGAACCGGCGTTACCGCTGTTGCAGGCTGGGCCCGCCGGGTCCAGGCTGATCAGTCCCAGTTCCCCGGCGGCGCCGGTGCGCCCGGTGAACAGCCGACCATCGAGGATGATCGCCCCACCGACTCCGGTGCCGAGGGTCAGCAGGATCGCATCCCGGCAACCGCGCCCAGCCCCGCGCCAGAGTTCTCCCAAACCAGCACAGTTGGCATCGTTGGCGATCGCCACCGGTCGACCGGTCAGGGCCTCCAGCCGATCCGCCAGGGGCACATCCACCCAGCCCGACAGATTGATCGCAATCCGGGCCACACGCCCGGCCGCATCCGCAGGGCCGGGCATACCGACGCCGATCGCCCGGGCATTCCCGCTCGGGTCGAGGTCCGCCACTGCCCCGGCAATTGCCGCAATCACCGCATCAGGCGTGCTCGGCTGGGGCGTAGCGATCGCTCGCTCACCGTGGCATTGTCCCTCCCGGTCGTAGAGCCCCAGCTTGATGCCAGTACCGCCCAGATCGACCCCGATCACCCGTTCGTCCGTCATCGATCCCCGTCCGTCAGAAGCGCGTATTCAATTCCAGCACGCCCCGGCTGTTGCCCGCGTTGTCCGTCGTCGCCCGTAACCCCAGGAAGTCGTTCAGCTGATAGCGCAGGTTGTACTGAGTCGGCACGCTCAGGGTCAGCACCTGCAGCACCGAGACCTGCAACTGATCGGTGATGTTGAAGCCCAATTGCCCACCCAGACCGACAGTGGTAGTCAACGCCCCCTGGGAGAACTGCGTCCGTTGCTCCGCCGCCTCCAGCACATAGGGGAACAGCTGCACATCAATCCGTTCGCCGAGGTTGCTGTTGAGCTGCTCCTGGACCGAGTTGAGCAGGGCGGAGCCCAGCACCGTGGCGATTGCCGCCCCGCTCTGACCGGTATTGATCAGCGTGTTCGCCTGACCGGTGCCCAGCAGACTGAGCAGTTGATCCCGGCTGCGCGGCGGGCTGCTCGAGAGCCGGATGCTCTGGAGCAGATTGCTGGCCAGCGCGTCGACACTGGCTGTCACCCGCACCAGCTGGAAACTGCCAAAGCTGCCGATGTCGCTCAGCACCAGCGAGTTGGGCAGTTCTCCGGCAAGCCGATTGTTGCCGAACAGGGCTGGGCTACCCTCGGGCACCGACGTCTGCAGTTGCACGTCCAGCATCGGGTCCAGCCCCTGAGGAGCCTTGAACCGGACGATATTGCGATGGTTGGGGTCGAAGATGAAGGTCGAGGTGAACAGGTTGAGCTGGCCCCGGTTCACGTCCACCTCACCCTCCGGCTGCAGGTTGGGACCCAGCAGACCGTAGAGCTTCACATCACCGCTCACGGACGCTCGGAAGAGGGGCGATCGCTCCACCTGGACGTTGTCCCCCAGACGCAGCGTCAGGCCGTCAAACTGAACCGGCAGTCGGTCCGCATCGAGCAGTTCTCCCAATCCGGCCCCCACCGAAGGCGTATCCGGCAGTTGAAGCTGCGCCTGACGCAGCGCGATTTCCCCACGCAGCACCGGCGAGAACAGGGCCCCTGCCACCTGCACCGTCCCGTTGGTTTCCCCGTCCAGCAGCTTCGGCAACTGCAGACGCAGGTTGCGCAGCTGCAAGCTCAGCGGCAGTTCCCCCGCCGTCAGATCGGCACCGATGCTCCGAAACAACGGCAGAATGCCGGCAACCTGCAGCTGTCCCCCACTGAACCCGGCCGACAGGTCCTCCGCCCGCAGGCGACTCTGCTCGAAGCGCACGGTACCGGTGAGATCGGTAACCGGCTCTGGCAGCAGCGGACTGGTCAGCCGTCCGCCCTTGAACTGGGCCTGACCGCTGGCCAGGGGCTGCGCCAGGCTGCCCCGCACCCGCAACTGCACATCCCCCTGACCACCTGCCCAGTTCAGCTGCCCCTGACTGAGCAGCTTCAGGAAACTGAGGCCATCATCCTTGGCCGTCACATTCAGGACCAACCCCGGTTCCGGAAGCCCCGGGCGCTGGGGCGACACGGGGATGCCTCCGGTAATGCGCAGCACCCCCGGCTGGTCCGTGGTCAGGTCGAGACCGAAACTGAGTCGCCCCTGGCGATAGTTGAAACCGGAGGCCTGGGAGCGCAACGGAATCCCATCCACCCGGGTCTCGGAGAAATCCACTGCCCCCACCAGTTGGGGATCGTCGCGGGTTCCCGCCAGGGAGGATGTCAGGTTCAGGTTGCCGGCCAGGTCGTAGGGCAACGGCAGGAACTCCTTGATTCCGGCCAGGGGCACCTGCACCAGCTGCAGCTGGCCATTCTGGTTACTGGGGCCGAGGCGCCCCCGGAAGCTGAACTGGGCCGGCCCGCTCCGGAGGTTCAACTGTTCAAACAGAGCACCCTGGCGATCGAGGGTTCCGGCAATGCGCACCTCCTCGGCCTGCAGCGGTCCCCAGGCCCAGCGATCGCCCTGGAGGTTGAACAACCCCTGCACCTTCCCGGGGGCCAGTTCCAGTGACACCGACGCCGTCAGCCGACCCTGGATGTCCTGGACCGGCGGCAACTGCTCGACGAAGGACTGTCTCTGGCGCTGCTCCTGGCGCAACGCCTCCACCTGGGCCAGTCGCTGCAGCTGCTGCCAGACCGTATCCCGAGCCATCTCCAGGGGAGGGAGCTCTATCACCCGCGCCGGGGCGAAGACGGGCTGGGGCCCCAGCAGCCCGGCCCGCTGGCCGCTCAGGCCGATCAGCGCCAGATCCGCCAGAGCAAAGTCCTGAAGCTGCGCTGACAGACCCAGGCTCGGCTGGCCCAGGAACCGGTAGGTCAGGCCCAGATCCGCGCGGCCACGGGTGGTCAGCAGCTGCAGGTCCGAGAGCGTGAGCTGCCCCGGAGTGAGCGCAATCCGCCCGGTCAGCTGACGGGCCTGATAGAAGCCCAGGGCCGGGGCCTCGACCCGCAACTGACCAGCACCCCGGCTGAGGTCCGCCCGGAACCGCCCGTCTCCGTTGAAGCGGCCGTCAATCGGCAGGTTCTGGGCCACCAGCGGCAGCCGCAGCCCCGCCAGGGGCAGATCCCGACTCACCCAGACGAAGTCCTGCCCCTGGCGCTGGAGCTGGAGCTGACCTGCGCCCCGCTGCCAGAGCAGCTCCGTCAGGCCCTGGGCGGCACTGGCCTGGAGCGTCACCCGACCGATGTCACCCTGCAGCCCCGCAAGAATCCGGTTGCCGCGACTCTGCACCGCACCGGCCCAGTTGCCCAGCTTCAGGCCTCCCAACTGCAGAGCCTGCAGTTGCAGCTGCCCCTGAATGTCCGGCCGACTCGGACTACCCTGCAGAACCCCGGAAAAACTGATCAGACCCTGGCGATCGCCAGCGGGAATCGGCAGCGGCAGACGGGCCACGGGCAACCGATCCAGGCGGGCCGCCAGGCGCCAGTTGCGAATCTGCAGCGACGGGCTGAGCGCGATCGTCCCCCGCACCTGCAGGCGATCATTGCGCAGTTCCTCGACCCGGAGCTGACCCGCCTGCCAGCCGAAGCGCAGCTGCGTAGGCAAGGCACTGACCAGCTGCTGACGATAACGGAGCGGGGTGATTGTCCGCAGCTGGCCCTGGGCCACCAACCCTGCCAGCAGTCCCTGATCCGTCTTGCCCTGCAGCGCCAGCTGCCCGCTCAGACGGGTCTGCAGTCCCGCCACCCAGCGATCGGTAGCCAGATTCTCCAGCCGCACCTGCCCCTGCCATCGCTGGCCCTGGAGCAGACCGGAGACCAGCAGTTGGCCCCGACCGTCGCTCAACAGCAACCGCTGCAGCTGCACACCCCTGGCGGTCTGGCGCAGGTCAAGGGCCAGCGGGCGATCGCCCCAGGACCCGGCCCCCCGGGCCTCCAGCCGACCCTGACGCCACTGACCGGTCAGGGCCAGTTTCAGAGAGTCCAGGCGTCGGGGCACTACCTCGGTCTGCAGAGATAGGCGCGTCGCCAGGGGCTGGGTCCAGTCCAGGCGCCCGGTCGCCCGGGCCAGGCTGCCATCCTGCCAGCGGCCCTGGAGCTGTTCGAGCACCAGTTGCCGGGCCTTCAGACGGGCCGATGCACGCAGACCCAGCAGGCTACCCCCGCTCACCTGAAGGCCGAACCGGGCCTGGGGCCAGGGGCCCTGCACCGATGCCTGCAGTTGCAGCCGTTGGCCGCCCAGGGGCAGGTCCGTCACCGCCAGCCGCAGCGTCTCAGCACTATGGCGCCCCAGACGGCCGCTGATCCGCAGCGGGGCTGAGCCCAACCGCCCGCTCAGCTGGCGGATATCCAGGCGATCGCCCGAGAATCCCAGTCCACCCTGCAGTTGCAGGGGCAACGGCAGACTGGGGGTACGCACCTGCAGCTGCTGCAGGTGGGTCGAGCCCCGCAGGCTGAGCAGGTCAAACACCGGCCCCACCCGCCAGGTGGAGGCCAGACTGAAATCCGTGCGGCCCTGGCGGATCTGCAGCGGCAGGGGCACCAGGACCGTCACCAGAGGCTGCAGCTCCTTCAAAGCCAGCTGCCAGCCCTGGGCCGCCACCTCCAGTTGAGCCGTCTGGGGTTGGTAGCGTCCACTGGCCCGGACTGACGTCCCCTTCAGGCGCAGATCCCCGGCAAACCAGGTCTGGCCCTTCGGTTCCAGCGTTACCCGGGCATTGACGGCGCGGGCCGCCAGGGCAGGGAGCAGGTTCAGCTGGGCATCCCGCAGTCGGAACGCCGCCCGGCCGTCCACCACCTCCAGCTGCAGCTGCGGCAGATCGCCGGGCGGTAGGGGTCCGAGGCGGAGCCAGCGGCGATCCGGTTCCTGAACCAGGGTCAGGTCCGGCCGGATCAGCCGTACCCGCCCGGCCATACGGCCCTGCAGCACCTGGCCCCAGTCAGGCTGAATCTCAATCGCAGCCAAGCTGAGGCGATCGCCATCCTGCGCCGTAGGCAACACCCGGGTCGGGCCCAGACGCACCCCCCACAGTCCAATCTGCTCAAGCGCACCCAGGCGCACCGGATGCAGCAGTATCCGTTCCAGTTCCCGTTCCGTGTGCTGGCGGAAGAGCAGGTATTGCCCCTGCACCCAGCGCTGCCCCTGCACCAGCCCGAACAGGGTGGCTCCTCCCAGGCCCAGCGCCAGCGACACCCGTCCCCAGGGGAAACGTCGGGGTATCGGGGACGGCGGGACCATCGGCGGCGCTTGGCAGGTCAGGCCCCATTATCGCCACCCCCCCTGACCTGTCAACGCAGCCCGTGCCAGCGGCAGGGACACGATAGGATCTGGGGGTTCCAGCCAGCGCCCAGTCTTCATGGCCCTCGACAATCTGCGGGATCTCTACCAGCAGGTGATTCTCGAGCATTACAAGAAGCCCCGCCACCGGGGTGAAACCAGCCGCGTCGATCGCCGCCAGCGGGGCCACAATCCGTCCTGCGGCGACACCATCGAGCTCACCCTGCAGCTGGATGAGAGCGGTGAGCGGATCGAATCCGTCAAGTTCGAGGGCGAAGGCTGCGCGATCGCCATGGCCTCCATGGACCTGATGGCGGGAGCCCTGCCCGGCCGCACCATCCCCGAAGCCCTGGACATGGTGCGTACCTTCCAGGAGATGATGCGCGGTGAAGCGGAATTTCCCCGGGAACTGCGCAAGCTCAATGTCATGCAGGGGGTCGCCGCCTTCCCAGTGCGGGTGAAATGCGCCAATCTGGCCTGGCACACCCTGCGGGCCGCCCTGGCCGCCCCCCGACTCGAAGATTTCGTCAGTACCGAAGGAGAAGGCTAAGTCATGCTCGAATCGCTGGACTTCCGGCAACTGGCCCTCTACGGCGCCTGGGCCAGCCTGGGCAGCCTCGGCCTGACCATCCTGGCCTTCCTGTTCCGCTGGGGCTTCCGCTTCCGGCTGGTGGGGGTGACCAGTTTTCTGATCGTGCTGGCCACCGGCACCTTCGCCCTCAGCTTCAGTCTGCGGGAGCAGATTGCCATTGAGGGAGCAGTGCCTTACACCGTTGTCTACGACGCGGGTGGCTCCCTGACCGTGGCCAGCGTGGCACCGACTATTCCCCCTGAGGCAATCGAGCCGACCCTGCGCCAGGCAACCCTCAGCCTTGCCTCCACCGGGCGTTTCAGCGCGGCGGGCGAAACAGATCTGACGGTGCGGCTGCGCACCCTGCTCCATCCCCAGGAGGGGCTGACCCAGCCGCTCCTGCTGGGCGAGGCCCACCGTCCCCTGGGCCTGCGGGGCGGGGACGAGATGGATCTGAGCCTGAACCGAGCCGCGGTTCAGGAACTGCAACGCTACCAGCGCAGCCTCGC
>CAWUMD010000019.1:0-17444 GCA_963923365.1 uncultured bacterium | reverse complement strand
GGACACCTCCCTTTCACGGAGGCGACAGGGGTTCGAATCCCCTTGGGGGTATCAGCGCTGGCAACTCTAGGCCCCCATCGTCTAGAGGCCTAGGACACCTCCCTTTCACGGAGGCGACAGGGGTTCGAATCCCCTTGGGGGTATCAGATTTCGAAAGAGCGAGAACTACGTTCTCGCTCTTTCAGTGTCTCAGAAACGCCTGCAGCTCGTCCGGGTCAACCGCGGCTCTGGCAGGCGATCGCCGCCAGGTTGGTGCTGAGGTTGTCCGCCAGATGCTTCTCGATCAGGCCGATGGGCATGGTCAGCTTCGGGCCGATCACCAGGCAGTAGTCAAGCTGGGTGCCCGTGGGGTGAGAGAGCAGGCGCCATTCCCCTTCGAAACGGCGGAAGTCTCCCTCCACCATCCGGAAGCCGATCCGCTCCAGGGGCTGCTCCTCCATATCCAGCACCACGCGGGCGCAGAATTTCAGGCTGAGGAAGCACTGGGAGCCGACCTGTTCCAGCCGGATGCCCCCCTGGGGATGGGGCAGCAGACGACTGATGGAGAGATTGGGGATGAAGTCCGCCAGCCGGTCGTAGTCCGTCAGCACCTGCCAGATCCGCTCGGGGGGCGTCGCGATAACGAGGGACGCCCGGAGGCGACGCAGCCGATCCGGCAGGGTAAGGGTTTCCAGTTGCACCTGCCGCCGCACTTCCTCCAGGTCCGTGGTGGCTGACGGCGAAGGTGACAGGTTTTGGCTGGTCACGGTAGCGTTTGTCCAGACTCGGCTTCCCGATCTAGAGTAGCCAACCCAGCCCACGGGGACACCCCGCCCGCCTATGTCTCCATCCGCCAAGGCCAGCCCTGTGATCGGCACCGTCAAGGGGCCGGGGGAGACTGCCAACCAGTACCTGTTCATCACGGCCGAGACCCGTTATATCAAGGTGGGTGAGTTCGTCTTCTACCGCAGCCTCGATGCCGACAGCGGCGAGGAGCAGCGCATCCTCGGCAAGATTTCCGGACGGCGCCTGATCGACCACCTGCCGGATCGGATCTTCACGGACGTCGAAACCAGTCCCGAGGCGATCGCCGCCCTGATCGGCTTCCAGTACGACAACCCGGAGGTCTACGAGGTCTGCGTCGATGTGGTCGGCTATTTCCATCCCGACCTCGGATTCGTCAACCTGCGTCGCGCCCCCGACCCCGGGGCCAAGGTCTACCTGGCCGATGACGAGAGCCTGATCCGCATCCTCAACAAGCGTGACCAGGGCGGCATCGGCTCGGCCCACGTCGGCTCCCTGCTGCTGCGCGACCCCGGAGCCGTACCGGTGGTGCTCGACGTCAAGGAGCTGGTCAGCACCCACATGGCGATCCTGGCGGGTACCGGGTCCGGCAAGTCCTACACCGCCGGGGTGCTGATCGAGGAACTGCTGCGCCCCTATAACCGGGCGGCGGTGCTGATCTTCGATCCCCACGGTGAATACGGCACCCTCGAGGGCATGCGCGGCAGTTCCGACTTTCTGGGCGAGGACGGCTACGAACCGCGGGTGAAGGTCCTCACCCCGGACGAGGTGCGCATCCGCATCTCCTCGCTCGACTACTACGACTTCGTCACCCTGCTGCCCAACATGAGCGATCGCCAGCAGGCCATCCTCGAGAAGGGCTACAACCACCTCAAACGCCATAAGAAGGACAGCCAGTACCGCTGGGACATCCAGGATCTGATCGCCGCCGTCAACGAGGTGGACGTGCAGCAGGACGACCAGGGCAACGAGAAGCAGGGCAGTTCCGCCAATGCCCTCGAGTGGAAGCTGGAGCGCATCGGCAACTCGAAGTACTTCGACCGCAGTGCCCACCTGCGCCCCGCCGATCTGCTGGAGCCCGGCCAGGTAACGGTGCTGCAGATGAACGAGATTCCCCAGGAGCAGCAGCAGGTGATCTGCGCGGCCCTGCTGCGGCAGATCTACCACGCCCGCATCGACACCGAGCGAGGCAATGTCGACGACGAACACGAGGACTATCTGCCCTATCCCGGCTTCGTGCTGATGGAGGAGGCCCACCGCTTCGCCCCGGCCCACGAGCCCAGTCGCTGCAAGCAGATTCTGCGTACCATCCTCAGCGAGGGACGCAAATTCGGCCTCGGCGTCGGTCTGATCACCCAGCGTCCCGGCAAGATCGACTCCGACATTCTCTCCCAGTGCATGAGCCAGTTCCTGATGCGGATCGTCAACCCCGTGGACCAGGACAGCCTCAAGCACGGCGTCGAAGCCGCCGGTCGGGACCTGCTGCAGGAGCTGCCCGCCCTCACCCGCGGTCAGGTGATTGTCTCGGGAGCCTGCGTCAACACGCCGGTGCTCTGCCAGGTGCGTAAACGTCTCACCCGCCACGGCGGCACCAGTCTGGACGCTCCGGAGCTATGGCAGCAGCATTTCCAGGTGCATCGGCAGCAGCAGCGGGCGATCGCCGCCGCCCCGGTGGGCCGCCGTCAGAAAAGCAGCACCCACCGGGGCGTCAGCATCGACTGACCATCAGCTGCGTTTCGGCGACAGCGGGGGCAGTTCCAGATCCGCCAGGGGGTTGGGCTCCAGTTCCGGCAGTTCCACCGGCTCCTGCAGATCGAGCGAGGCGAACAGATCCAGGGCCGAGGCCTCGTCGGAGGTCGGGGGCGTACTCAGCCAGTCCGGCAGGGTGAAGGCCGTGTCTGCCGCGGACGGCGGGTCGATGTCACCCCAGGGCAGGGGCGCCGGGTCCGCCGCCTCGTTCGGGACCGGCATCTCCGTCATCCAGGCCGGCAGGGCATTGGCGGCGGATTCCGCCTGGGCAGAGGCCTCTGCCCAGGGCAGCGGAGTCTCTGGGGCGCTCGTTGGACGGGTCATCTGCCAGGGTGCCCCCTGCGGCTCGGCCGTCGCAACCACCACCGTCGCAGCCTGGGTATCCACCGCTGGCGGAGCAGGGGCTGGAACCGGTTCGGGCCCTGAGGCCACGGGTTGCGGGTCCGGATCGTCCAGCGGCCAGGCGGCAGCCCCAGAGTCCGGTGCCGGAGTCACCAGAGGAGCCTCGAACCGGCTGGCAGCCTCTGCCACTGCCTCGGTCACCGGGAAGGGAACCTGATCGCTTGCGGTCGGACCGGGAGAGCTCCATTCGCACTCGGGGACAACGCCGGGCAGGGCCTCCACATCGGACCGGTTAGGGGCCAGCGGCGGTTCGGACAGCGGGGCGGGATCCGGGGCAGCGAGGGTCCCGGATATCTCAGGCTCGGCCGCCAGCCCCGGGCCCGTCATCCCGACCGGGGCCAGATTCGCCAGCACCGCTGCCAGGCTACGGGCCTGGAAGCGCCAGATCTGCTCACTGCCCGCCATCGTCAGCAGTTCCGGAGGACAGACGGTCGTAATCCGGCCGCTGGCCAGACAGAGCCTTGACTCCAGGACCGGACGCAGCGCAGGAGCCCGATCCGGCAGGGCGATCTCGGTACGCAGCGTCAGCGGCGCCGGGCCGGACGGCAGGGCAGGGGAATCAGCCATCGTCATTACCTCGGGACTGGGGAGAAGACCCGGTCGCCGGCCAGGGCCAGCCAGGGCCACGGATGCCGTTAGCATGCCCCGGCCGGGAGCAGGGGCTGCATCCGGCCAAGGGGGCGTCACGACGGTGGTAGGCTTTTAGATGCTGAGAATTTTCTTGATGGGTGCGCCCTATCGGCGGTTCAGTCCCTCGCGCACTTGAAGCGTCGGCAGGCACCGATTCCGGGAGCGTCCCGAAACTCCATACGGCTGAGACAAGGTTCGGAGAGAGTGAATGTTTAACGCCAATATTGCAGGTGGCACCAATTACGGCAGCCGCGTCTTCGTCTTTGAAGTGGTGGGCCTGCGTCAGACCTCGACGAGCGACAGCACCCTCCCGATTCGCCGTAGCGGCAGCGTGTTCCTCAACGTGCCCTACGACCGGATGAACCAGGAGATCCTGCGCATCTCCAAGCTGGGCGGCAAGATCGTCGCAATCCATCCTGCCGGCAGCCCCTCGGGCGCGACACCCGCCGCCAGTGCTGCTCCCAGCCCCGCTCCGGCAGCCGCTGAAGCGCCTGCAGCCGCAGCTACCGAGCATCAGGGACATCCCACGTTCGAGAAGAACGTCCCCATCAACCTCTACAAGCCCTCCAAGCCCCTGACCATCAAGGTGCTCTCCAACGAGTCCCTGGTGGCCGAGGGTGGCATCGGCACCGTCCAGCACATCGTCTTCGACCTGGAAGGAACCGATTACCGCTACATCGAAGGGCAGAGCATGGGCGTGATCCCCGAGGGGACCGATGCCAAGGGCAAGCCCCACAAGCTGCGCCTCTACTCCATCGCCTCCACCCGCCACGGCGATCGCGTCGATGACAAGACCATTTCCCTCTGCGTGCGCCAGCTGCAGTACGAGAAGGACGGCCAGGTCGTCAACGGCGTCTGCTCCACCTACCTCTGCGGTCTGGAACCCGGTGCCGAAGTGAAGGTGACCGGTCCCGTGGGTAAGGAAATGCTCCTGCCCAAGGAAGAGAACGCCAACATCATCATGATGGCCACCGGCACCGGCATCGCTCCGATGCGCACCTACCTGTGGCGGATGTTCAAGGAAGCCGAGAAGGCCGCCAACCCCGACTACCAGTTCAAGGGCAATGCCTGGCTGCTGTTCGGGGTGCCCACAACCGCCAACATTCTCTACAAGGAGGAGCTGGAGGAACTGGCCGCCGCCAACCCCAACTTCCGCCTCACCTACGCCATCAGCCGCGAGCAGCAGAACGCCCAGGGTGGTCGCATGTACATCCAGGATCGCGTCGCCGAGCACGCCGACGAAATCTGGAGCATGCTCAAGGCCGGTAACACCCACGTCTACATCTGCGGTCTCAAGGGCATGGAAGACGGCATCGACGCCGCCCTCACCGCCGCCGCCGCCAAGGATGGGGTCAACTGGAGCGAGTACCGCAGCAAGCTCAAGAAGAGCGAATACTGGCACGTCGAGACCTACTAGGGTCTTTGTCGGTACCGGTCTGTGAACGGGGCGATGTCTGCGGACATCGCCCCGTTTTTTCGTGCAGCAGTTACTTAAATAATCCGGGGAGATGCGGTGCCGGATACCTCCTGGGCTCTAGGATTCAGCCCAGTGGAAGCTGACCGATGACGGATCTCACCCCCCCGTATCTGCACGATCTCGACCGCGACTGCCAGACCCTGTCGCGTCACGTCCTCGAACAGTTGGGCAACTTCAGCCCTGAGGCCCAGGATCTCAGTGCCCTGATGGGGCGCATCGGTCTGGCCGCCAAGCTGATTTCCCGCCACCTCAGCCGGGCGGGGCTGCTGGACAACGCCCTCGGGCTCACCGGGGAGGTGAATGTTCAGGGCGAGTCGGTGCATCGGCTGGATGACTACGCCAACCACGTGTTCATCTCCGTCTTCCGCCACAGCGGCCTGGTCTGCCGTCTGGCCTCGGAAGAGATGGAAACCCCCTACTACATCCCCGAGAACTGTCCCCTCGGTCGCTACACCCTGCTCTACGACCCGATCGATGGTTCCAGCAACGTCGACATCGGGTTGGATGTGGGATCCATCTTCGCCATCCGGACCCAGACCGGGGTGGATGCGGACGGCGAAGCCCGGGATCTGCTGGCAGACGGCCATGCCCAGATCGCAGCAGGCTACATCCTCTACGGCCCGGCCACCATCCTGGTCTACAGCATCGGCCGGGGCGTTCACAGCTTCGTGCTCGACCCCAGCCTGGGGGAATTTGTGCTCACCCAGGAGAATCTGCGCATTCCCGACAGCGGACGCATCTTCAGCGCCAACACCGGTAGCCTCGGCCGCTGGCCCGAACCGCTGCGGCAGGCAATGGTAACCCTGCAGACGGACGGAGACTGGAGCGCCCGCTACAGTGGGGCCCTGGTGGCGGACTTCCACCGGATTCTGCAGGAGGGCGGCGTGTTTCTCTACCCCGGCACCCCGGACCGACCGAGCGGCAAGCTGCGGCTGCTCTACGAAGCCGCCCCCCTGGCCTTTCTGGCGGAGCAGGCGGGCGGAGCCGCCAGTGACGGCAGTCAACCGATTCTGGAGCGGCTACCGGACCGGCTCCATGCCCGCACCCCCCTGATTCTGGGCAGCCGCACGGCCGTGGCCCGCTTCAGCCAGCCCAGCCTTACCCCCACTCCATAGGTGTGCCCGATGGTCATGCTGCAGGAAAATCCGTTACGGGTCGGGTTGCGTCAGGAACGGATGCCCGCCCCGCAGATTCTCACCATCTTCGGTGGCACCGGCGACCTCACCCGCCGCAAGATCGTCCCGGCTCTGTTCGAGCTCTACCGCGAGGGACGCCTGCCCTCGGAACTGACCCTAGTCTGCGTCGGCCGCCGCGACTGGAGCGATGAGTACCTGCGCAACCACCTGCGCGACGGGGTGACCGGCGACGACAGCGACTGGGAGAACTTCGCCGAGGGGATCTTCTATAGCCGGGGGGACATCGACGACCCCGCCTACTACCAGTCCCTGGGCGATCGCCTCGCCCAGCTGGACGGCGAGCGGGGCACCCGCGGCAACCGCTGCTTCTACCTTTCGGTGGGGCCCGAGCACTTCGGGCCGATCGCCCGGGCCCTCGGGGATGCTGGACTGCTGGCGGACCCGCTGCGCAGCCGCCTGGTGATCGAGAAACCCTTCGGTCGGGACCTGCTCTCGGCCCGCCAACTCAACCAGGAACTGCGTCAGGTCTGCCAGGAACGGCAGATCTATCGCATCGACCACTACCTGGGCAAGGAAACCGTTCAGAACCTGCTGGTCTTCCGGTTCGCCAATGCCATCTTCGAACCGCTCTGGAACCGGCAGTTCATCGACCACATCCAGATCACCGTCGCCGAAACCGTAGGGCTGGAAGGCCGGGCTGGCTACTACGAGACCGCCGGGGCCCTGCGGGACATGGTCCAGAACCACCTGCTGCAGCTGCTGGCCCTGACCGCCATGGAGGCCCCCAACAACCTCGGAGCCGACAGCATCCGCAACGAGAAGGTGAAGGTGTTGCAGGCCGTCCACCTGGCCGACCCGGAGCAGATTGAGACCTGTGCAGTGCGGGGTCAGTACGGCGCCGGATGGATGCGCGGTGAGGCCGTGCCTTCCTACCGCAGCGAACCCGGGGTGGATGAGCGCTCCACCACCGCCACCTACGTCGCCCTGAAGCTCGAGATCGATAACTGGCGCTGGCAGGGGGTGCCCTTCTACCTGCGCACGGGCAAGCGGCTGCCCAAGAAGGTGACCGAGATCGCCATCCGCTTCCGGGAGGTACCGGTGGCGATGTTCCCCTCGGCCCAGCAGCTGAACCGCAACCTGCTGGTGCTGCGGCTGCAGCCCAACGAGGGCATCTCCCTGCGCTTCGAGGTCAAGACCCCCGGCGGCACCCTGCGCACCCGCTCGGTGAACATGGACTTCCGCTACGACACCGCCTTCGGCCAGGCCCAGCCGGAGTCCTACGGGCGTCTGATCCTCGACGCCATGCTCGGGGACCAGACCCTGTTCACCCGCGCCGACGAGGTGGAGGCCGCCTGGCGGGTGGTCACCCCGCTGCTGGAGAACTGGGACCTGCCCGCGGAGCCGGCGACGGTGGCGCCCTACGAGGCAGGCACCTGGGGACCGATCGCCGCCGAACGACTGATTGAGCAGGATGGCCGCCGCTGGCGCCGTCTGTAGCCGAGGGAAGGAGAGCTCACCATGTCCGTTGCATCCCTGTTCAGCCAGACGCCCACCCAGCGGGTTTCCCTGGCCGAGACCGAACTGGCCCTCGAACAGCTGGTGGCGGGAGGCGGTGCCGGTAGCACCCGTGCCTGCAGTTTCACGCTGATTCTCTATCTGCCCGCCGAGGAGCAGCAGTTGCTCTCGGCCCTGGGCTGGTACGCCGGACCCATCGACGCCGTCGCCGGGGACGAAACCCGGACCGCCCTCAGCCGCGCCCAGGCCGCCCTGGGGCTGCCGGTCACCGGGCAGGCAGATGAAGCGACCCTGACGGCGCTGCGGCAATCTCTGGCAGCCCGGGATGGGGCGAAGGCCACACTGGATCGGCGCAGTGCCGTGTTCACCGAACGGATCGCCCGCCAGCATCCCTGCCGCCTGATCCTGATCTGTCCGCAACTGCTGGGCAGCCCGGAGATCACGGCGGAGGTGTCGGCCTACCGTCCAGCGGAGGACGGGGATGGCGACGGGCTGCTCTACTGCGAGACCATCGTCCTGCGGGGCCGCCAGGATGCCTTCCGGGAGGTGGGACCGGAGCTGCTGCGACTGAAGCGCCCTGGCTTGCCGCTGTACCTCTACTGGGAAGCGGAGGCCACGCCCAACCACCCGTTGCTGGCCAGCCTGCTCCCCAGCTGTCAGTTGCTAATGGTCGACTCTGCCACCGTGGCAGCCCCCTCCCAGGAGTTCCGCCGCTACCACGAGCTCCAGGAACAGGGCACGGCGATCGCCGACCTCAACTGGCTACGCCTGGCCGCCTGGCAGGAACTGACCGCCGCTGCCTACGACCCGCCCCAACGCCGCCTCGGGCTGGGGGCGATCGACCGGGTCGCGATCGACTACGAACGGGGCAACAACGGACTGGCCCTGCTCTTCCTGGGCTGGCTGGCCAACCGACTGGGCTGGGAACCCCGCTGGCAACAGCGTCTGGGGGGTGACTATGACCTCCGCCGCTTCGGGCTTGACGGAGCCGATGGTCGATCGGTGGAGGCGGAGCTGGGCAGTCTGCCCGTGGGGGAAAGCGGCGACGTCGTCGGAGAACTGGTGGGTATCCGCCTCAGTTCAACCGACGAGCGGGTCGACTGCGGCACCCTGCTCTGCTCGGAAACCACCGGCTGCATGCACATGGAGACCGGCGGCCGCGCCCAGCAGCTCTACACCGAAACCGTCTCCCCGGAGCACGACCGCACCTCCGAGGAACTGCTGGCCCGCCAGTTGCAGCAAGCGACGGGCGACCCACTCTACGCCGAGACCCTGGGCACCACCGTGGCCCTGATCGAGACCACTAGCGGCTGAGGTGGGTGAGGTGCATCACCTCGGCAAGCAACTGCTGGGGCTGGAGGCCGAACCCGAGCCACAGCCCCAGACAGAGCCCCGACAGCAGCAGCGCGGTTTTCAGGGTGGTCTTGAAGATCCGCAGCAGGTAGGTGAATACCAGCCAGCTGGCCAGGACCGAGCCGATCAGCAGCGCCAGCTGGCTCATGCGGGCACGGCCGCGACGTCCAGCACCGCCCGGCGGGCCCAGGCATCGACCTGGAGGATGTCATCCAGGCTAGGGGTGGCCGTGAAGTCGCTGCGGTGGCGATCGCAGACCTGCTCGATCAGGCGGGGAATGTCGAGGAAGCCGATCTTCTCGTCCAGGAACAGGGCCACTGCCTGCTCGTTGGCCGCATTCATGGCGGCGGGCATGGTGCCCCCGGCCCGACCGGCGGCGTAGGCCAGGCCCATACAGGGATATTTGGCGTGGTCCGGCTCCCGGAAGGTGAGGTCCCCGGCCTTGACCAGATCCAGCGACTTCCAGTCGGTGAACACCCGCTCCGGCCAGGAGATGGCATAGAGCAGCGGCAGGCGCATGTCCGGCCAGCCCAGTTGAGCCAGCACCGAGGTGTCGGCGGTCTCGATCAGCGAGTGGATGATGCTTTGGGGGTGAATAACGATGTCGATGTGGTCGTAGTCGAGCCCGAACAGGTAATGGGCTTCGATCACCTCCAGCCCCTTGTTCATCAGGGTGGCGGAGTCGATGGTGATCTTGCGGCCCATCGACCAGTTGGGATGCTTGAGGGCATCGGCCACGGTGACGTTGGCCAGCTTCTCGACCGGCCAGTCGCGGAAGGAGCCACCGCTGGCGGTGAGGATGATCCGCCGCAGTCCGGGGGCGGGCTGACCGGGGCGGAAGTCAGCGTGGGTGGAGAGCCCCTGGATGCACTGGAAGATCGCCGAGTGCTCGGAGTCGGCCGGCGTGATCGTGACGCCGTGCTTCTGCAGCAGGGGCAGCACCACCGGACCGGCCGCGATCAGGGTTTCCTTGTTGGCCAGGGCAATATCCTTGCCCGCCTCGATCGCCGCAATGGTGGGCAGCAGCCCGGCGCAACCGACGATGCCGGTAACCACAGCTTCGGCATCGCCGTAGCGGGCCACCTCAACGATGGCATCGTTCCCGGCCAGCAGCCGGGGCTGGTAGTCGAGGTCCGCCAGAGCCGCCTTCAGCTCGCCGAAGCGGCTCTCATCCTGAATGGCGACAATCTCGGGCCGGTGACGCCGCACCTGTTCCGCCAGCAGTTCGACATTGCGCCCCGCCGCGATCCCCACCAGCCGGAACTGGTCGGGGTGCTGCTCGAGAATATCCAGGGTCTGGGTACCGATGGAACCGGTGGATCCGAGCAGCGTAATGGCTTTCACGGGGATACCTGTGGCGTCCTAAACACTATAAAAGCTGGTGGTTACTGCAGGATCCGCCGCTCCAGCAGCAGAGCCGTAGGGGTGAAGCCGCAGCGGTCGTAGAGGGCGCGGGCGGGGGCATTGTCGCCGAACACCTGCAGGCCCAGGCTGGCGAAGCCCCGGGCGATCGCCGTCGTTTCCGCGCTCGTCAGCAGAGCCCGGGCCAGCCCCCGCCGCCGATGCTCCGGCTCGACGTAGAGCAGCCAGATCTGCAGCTGGCGATCGCCTCGACGCTGGTCGATAGCAGGCACCCCCCAGAGCAGCGCTACGCTCGGCTGCCGCAGGGCCGGGGTGAGACCAATAGCCTCAGTGCCGTCATGGTCGATCGCCAGCACCAGACTGCGGTCATCGAGATGCTGATCGAGACTGCGGGCCAGGTGATCCCCCTCCACCGCCCCCAGATCCCGATAGGCCCGCCGGAATCCACGTAGCAGCAGCGGGCGATCGCCGGGGCCACCCACCCGCAGCCGGTAACCCGGCGGCAGCGCTACCACAGGGGCAGCAGTTCCAGAATCGGTGCCGGAGCCGCCATATCCCCGGGCAGGAAGGAGCGGGCCGCTACCGCCACCAGGGCGAACCCGAAGGTGAGGACAATCAGCAGCGGGGCAACAACAGAGCGCAGAAATTGCATGGCTTCGGGAGTTCGTTCACTCTCCCGATCATAGGGAAGCGAAACCGACGGAGACAGCGGGCCCTACTGATTCGCTCGGATCCAATGCCGATCCAGACGGGCGAAAAAACCCTGGGCCTTCTGGTTCGTGATCCAGTAGTTCAGGTAATCCTCCAGGGGCCGATCCTGCCCGGCCAGCAGGACCACCAGCTCCGTCTGGAGCGCCGTGCCGAACACCGGCAGCATCGTGGTGCCGGGATAGAGCACGGCCCAGGCCGCTCCGCCCTCGGCGGTGGTCAGCAACGCATCAAAGCGACGGCCCCCCGCCGCCGTGAAGAAGTCCCTGCGGTCGGTGATCGGCTCGTACCGAATCGGCGTCGGGCGATCCGGCGCCCCCAGCAGCCGATCGATCTGGTCCTGCATCTGGGCGTTGAGCAGCAGCGGGTCCGTCACCGCAACCACCAGAGGCCGGGACAGGGGCGCCCGGTCCAGATCCTGCACCAGTTCCACCTTGTCATCCGGAACCACCAGCGCCAGGTGCACCGTCTGATAGCCCTCACTCAGCCGCAGACGGGCCGCCCGAGCCGGACTGGTCTGGATCCCCCCTACCGCCAGGTCCAGTTGCTGTCGCCGGAGTAGCTGTTCGAGCACCGGCAGGGGGGCCTCCTGCAGGTCCAGGTGCACCTGCAGACTCTGGGCCAGGGCCTGCAGCAGATCAATGTCATATCCCCGCCAGCGACCTGAGCGATCGCGGTAGGCCCAGGGCAGCCCCATGGAGCGCACCCCGACCCGCAGCACCCCTCGCTGCTGGATCGCTGCCAGGGTGACCGGCTGGATCGGCAGTCGCGCCAGGGTCGCCGGGTCCAGACTGCGGATCGGCGGCAAGGTCCGCACGGGCTGCCGGGTCGGCACCGTCGGTTGCAGGGCCAGCAGCACCTGATCGTTGCGGTAGCTGCCCTCCAGGGTCCGCGCCAGCAGCCCCCGGGTGGCGAAGCCCAGACCCAGGGTCGTCGCTACCGTCAGCAGCCCCGTCAGCAGCACCGCCCCCCCGCGCAGCCGCAGCAGGCCGGTGGACTGACAGACCACCAGCAGGGCCAGAAACACCAGCCCCTCGAGCGCCAGCACCTTCTCCATCCGGTAGAGCCACTCGCCGTTCAGATACACCAGCTGCAGCAGGTTCTCCGGCAGGCCCAGCCGCTGCAGCTCCAGGCGCACGGCCGCCTTCAGCCCCCCGACCACAGTCGGGATACCGGTGGCCAGCATGCGCAGAATGGCCCCGGTATCCATCGGCCGGTCCACGTACCAGGCCACGAAGGGAATGAAGATCAGGGTCATGACCTTACCCAGAGTCGGCAGGGCAAACCCGATCGGCACCAGCGCACTCACCTCCTCACCGGCCACCTGCAACCGCTCCGGGTCACCGTCTCCCAGCCGGGTCCGCAGCACCTGCTTGAGGTTCTCGTTGAGCATCGGCAGGGCAATCAGTAGGTTGGCACTGCTGGCAGTGATCGCCAGGGGCCCCCGGATAATCAGCCAGAGCTCCTGCAGCGTCAGGGGCGTCAGCGATCGCAGCAGTCCGATGATCAGCAGAGTCAGCACCAGGAAACCCACCAGGCAGATCACCAGCAGCCCCTGCATGCGGATCAGGTCGTCTGGCCGCAGGCTCGAGAGGGTATTGGCACTGAGGGCGAAGATACCCAGGGGGGTAATCCGCGCCACCCACTTGTTGAGATAGCCGAACAGGGTCCGCAGCTGTTCAAGGGGATGCAGCAGCACCTGTCGCTCCGGCATACCCTGGAGCGCGATTCCCATCACGGCACTGAAGACCACCACAGCCGGAAAGTTGTCCTCCGCCAGGGCCGAGAAGATGTTGTAGGGCAGATAGGTGGCGATCAGATCCGGGTCCGGAGCGGGGGTGAGCACCTCGGGGCTGAAGAAGGCCGAATACAGCAGCGGCGGCAGAAAGACCGGCAACACCAGCACCATCGCCGCGCCCATCAGCAGCGTCAGCAGAATCACCAGGGCCCCACTGCGCAGGAAGACCTGCAGGGACTGGGTGCGCAGCGCGCCCAGAGCCCCGATCAGTTCACAGATCAGGTAGGGCATCACCACCACCTGGGAGGCCCGCAGGAAGATGTCTCCCAGGGGCATCAGCCACTGACTGCGATCGCCGAGCACCAGCGCAGCGATCGCCCCGAGCACCAGCGCCAGCAGGCACTGTCCTCCCAACTGCTGGGGGAGCAGCTTCCGGAGTCGATGGCGAAACAGCATAGCGGCAGGGACCGGGCAAGATGGGCAGGTGCGTTCACAGTATCGGCAGAATGGAACGCGAGCCAACAGCCCGGATCCTCGCCCCGTCCTCTCTCACCCCTATGCGCCCTTCCCAAACCCTGCTCCGAGTCCTGTCCTGGCGTGCCCTGCTGGGGCTGGGAGGGAGCATCACCCTGCTGGCTCCCCTGAGAGCCCAGGCGGAGGAAATCCGGGCCCAGTTCCTGCAGATCAACGACATCTACGAGATCAGCCCAGTATCCGCCGGGCGGGAGGGGGGCATCGCCCGCATCGCCAGCCTGCGCAAGCGCTTGCTGCAGCAGAATCCCCAGACCGTCACCGTGCTGGCGGGAGACTTCTTCAGTCCCTCCGCCCTGGGCACCGCCCGCTGGAACGGCCAGCGGCTGGCCGGGGCTCAGATGGTAGCCAGCCTCAATGCCCTCGGGCTCGACTACGCCACCTTCGGCAATCATGAATTCGATCTGCAGGAGCCGGAATTCCAGCAACGTCTGAAGGAGTCCCGCTTCGGCTGGGTCTCGACCAACGTCGACGATGCAAAGGGACAGGCCTTTGCGGGGGTGAAACGCAGCGACGTGGTCACCTTCTGGAGCGATCGCTGCCGTCCCGTGCCCCGACCCAGCAACTGCCGTCCTCTGCGGATCGGGCTGGTGGGCGTCACCCTGAACAGCAACCGCATGCCCTACGTGCGCTACCGGGACCCCCAGCAGGCGATCGCCCAGGTGCTGCCGGAGCTGCAGTCCCGCACCGACGCCGTGGTCGCCCTCACACACCTCAACCTCGAGGACGATCGTCTGCTGGCCCAGGCCCAGCCGGGCCTGCAACTGCTGATGGGGGGCCACGACCACGACAACAGTCTGCAGTTCATCACCCCCGGCTTCCGGCCCCTGGCCAAAGCCGATGCCAACGGCCGCTCGGTCTACCTGCACGAGCTGCGCTACGACACCGACAGCCGCCAGTTACAGATCCAGTCCCGCCTGATGCAGATCAACGACCGCATCCCGGAAGATCCCACCGTTGCCGCCGTTGTCCGCACCTGGGTGGCCCGGGGCCAGGAGTATTTCGACACCCAGGGGGTAAAGATGGAGGCGATCGTCGGTAACACCCCCGTGCCCCTCGATGGCCGCTCCACAACGGTGCGCAACAGCTCGAACGAGCTCACCCGTCGCATCGCCTGGACCATGCGCCGCAGTTGGTCGGAGTCCGAAGCCGCCATCTTCAATTCAGGGTCGATCCGCATTGACGACTGGTTGCCCGTCGGGCTGATCCGTCAGTACGACATCCTGCGGGTGCTGCCCTTCGGCGGCGCCATCAATCGGGTCGAGATGCGCGGAGATCTGCTCCAGCAGGTGCTGATCGAAGGCTGGCAGAACCGGGGCAACGGTGGCTTTCTGCAGTGGAACGGCATCGAGCGGCAGAGCGACATCGACTGGCGAATCAACGGGCAGCCCCTGGATCTGCAGCGCTGGTACCGGATCGCGATCGGCGCCTACCTGCTCACCGGCGAGGAGCAGGACCTGGGCTTCCTGACGCGGCAGAATCCTGGCCTGCGCTTCCTGGCGGAGGGAACGGATCTGCGTCAGGCGGTGATCCGCGACTGGAAGGACTTCCGGCCCGGTCCCTGAGGCGTGGGAGAATCGCGGCACGTTGTTCCGGGTGCCGCCGTGACCAAATCTGCTGTCGATCCGCTGCGCTGGCAGCGACTGGTCTCGGTGTTAGGTCTCGGCTTCGCCAGCGGTCTGCCCTTCCTGCTGGTGCAGGACAACCTCAAGGCCTGGCTGACCCAGGCGGATGTCGATCTGACCCGCATCGGCCTGTTCGGGCTGGTGGCCCTGCCCTACTCCCTAAAGTTTCTCTGGTCACCGCTGCTGGACCGCTTCGTGCCGCCCCTGGGTCTGGGGCGGCGGCGCAGCTGGCTGGCGATCGCCCAGGTGCTGCTGGCGGCGGCGATCGCCCTGATGGGCACGCAGAACCCCCAGCTATCCCTGCAGCTGATCGCCATCAATGCCCTGGCGATCGCCTTCCTGAGCGCCAGCCAGGACATCGCCTTCGACGCCTGGCGCACCGACGTACTGCCGGACCGGGACCTGGGTCTGGGCGCTGCCCTGGGGGTGATGGGCTACCGCATCGGCCTGGTGCTGGCCGGAGCCGGAGGGCTGCTGCTGGCGGACCGGCTCGGCTGGGGTGGAACCTACGCCCTGATGGGAGGGCTGATGCTGCTGTCGGTGCTGGTCACCCTGACAGCCCCGGATCCGGCCCAGCCGGAAAAAGCCCCCGAAAGCCTGCGGGAAGCCGTAGTGGAGCCGTTCCTGGAGTTCTTCCAACGCTCCGGTGTCCGTCAGGCTCTACTGCTGCTGGCCTTCGTGGTCCTCTACAAGCTGGGGGATGCCTACGTCGCCAGTCTGGCCACGCCGTTTCTGCTGCAGCTGGGCTTCACCGCCGCCCAGGTCGGGGTCGCCAAGGGGTTCTTCGGCGTGATTGCCACCATCGTCGGCGGCCTCTGCGGCGGCTGGCTGCTCCAGGGCTGGGGCGTCAACCGCTCCCTCTGGATCTTTGGCGGCATCCAGGCCCTGAGCAACCTCGCCTACCTGGGGCTGGCCGTGGTCGGCCCTCAACCGAACGCCATGCTGCTGGCGGTGAACCTGGAGAACTTCTGTGGGGGGCTGGGTACGGCGGCCTTCGTCGCCTTCCTGATGAGCCTGTGCAATGCCCGCTTCACCGCCACCCAGTACGCGCTGCTCTCCAGCCTGATGGCCTTCAGCCGCGACCTGCTGGCGGCTCCAGCGGGCTGGGTCGCCCAACAGCTGGGCTGGGTCGGCTTCTTCGGCCTGACGATCGCGATCGCCCTGCCCGGCCTGGCACTGCTGCCCTGGTTCGCCCCCTGGCAGACTCAGATGCCCCGGGGCAGTGTCCGCTACTGAGCCGAGGCAGGGATCTTTGGTATTCACGGCAACCGACAATAGTCCGGATTCGCCAAAGCAAATTACGCCCTAATTCCCGCCGTTACGGAACTACAGAATTTCCTTGGTTTTGAACTGATCCCAAGATTTTTCCGCAGAACTAGGATGAGTATCACCGGCGCCCGGGTGCGCCCTCTCACCCCAGAACGATGGCCACTATCCACCAGGTTCGCTGCCCGAACTGCGGCCGTCTGGCCCAGCGGGTCCGCTCCCAGAGTCGGCAACGCCAGGAACTCTGCTGCGAGGAGTGCGACTACCTGCTGGTCACCTGTCTGAGCAGCGGTCGGGTGCTGGAGGCCTACGCGCCGGGGTTGCGGGGCGAAGCCATCCGCTCGGCCTGAAGTTTTTCGCGGCCAGCCCGCAGCTGACCGCAGGCGGCGTCCGCATCCAGGCCCCGGGACCAGCGCACCGACACCGCCACCCGCTGACGCCGCAGGATCTCGGCGAAGGTCTCCACCCGCTCGCGACTGGGGCGCTGGTAGTCGACCTCGGAGATCGGGTTGTAGGGAATCAGATTGACGTGGCTCTGGAAGCCCCGCAGCAGCTGGGCCAGCTCGCGGGCGTGTTCCGGCTCGTCGTTGAAGCCCGCCAGCAGGATGTATTCGAAGGTGACCCGCCGACCGGTGAGGCGGACGTAGTCGCGGCACTCGTCGAGCAGGTCCGCCAGGGGGTACTGGCGGGAGCTGGGGATCAACGCATCCCGCAGGCGCTGGTTGGAGGCGTGCAGACTGACTGCCAGGGTGAACTGGATCGGGCGATCGCCCACCCGGCCTTCCGCCGCCAGCCGCCGGATGCGACCGGGGATGCCGACGGTGGAGACGGTGATCCCCCGCTGGCCGATGCCGATGTCCTGGTTGAGGGAGCGGATCGCCCCCAGCACAGCCTCGAGGTTGAGCAGCGGTTCGCCCATGCCCATGAAGACGATGTTGCTGACCCGGCGCTCGAAGGTCTCCTGGACCGTCAGAACCTGATCGACAATCTCGTGCCGCCCGAGGTTGCGCCGGAAGCCGCCCTTACCCGTGGCACAGAAGTCGCAGGCCATCGGGCAGCCCACCTGGGTGGAAACGCAGACCGTCAGGCGATCCGGCGAGGGCATTCCCACGGTTTCGATGATCTGTCTCTTATACACATCTCCGAGCCCACGAGACCAGAGAGGATCT
>CAWUMD010000018.1:0-17604 GCA_963923365.1 uncultured bacterium | reverse complement strand
GAGCTGCAGGAGCAGTTCGAACCGACGGAGGAGGGCCAGTGGTGCTGTCAGTTGCAGGCCGGTGGCCAGCAGGAGGCGGTGGTGGCTCCCTCCAAGGCCCAGGCCCGCCAGGATGCTGCCCTGGCGCTGCTGCAGGCCCTGGCGGAGTAACTCAGGATCGCAAGGGGAATCCACTCCCCCTCTAGCCTTTGCATTCGGATGAGTTCAGATCCACTGGCTGACGAGAGGACCGGATTAGCCTGCTGGCCACCCGGGAAATGTCTGGAGTTCCGCCACACTATCGCCGGACTTCCCGTGAGTATGGGGGATGGTTCTGCGGACCATCGTCGGCATGGTCAGGAGAAGTGCGCAGGGTTCCCACGACAACCACGGCCTTTCTCCGGAGAACGTCCGGGATAGGTCGTGGGAACAGCAGGGATATCAGCCGCGAACTCGGAGGATATCCCGAGGGAACGGCTGGCCATGGTCGCGGGATATCCCGGGAGTCTGCTTGCAAATCGCTGGCGATCGCCCGAGATAGGTCAGGGGTTCTCGGGAGTATGCTGCACCCTGCTCTGCCGATATCCAGGGATATCTCCATGGAAGTGTGGGGATATCGCCAGCCATCCCAGGGTCCACTCGCCAGGATGCAGGCGGGTGGCCAGCCGACCCCAACGGTGAGTCAGGAACCTGACACCGGCCATGAAGCCCTGGCAAGACCCCACCCGCCAGCGATCACTCCAGGTCGTTGAAGAAGTCCTCGTCCAGGCGATGCACCGTGTAGGTCTGGCGCACCGACACCCCGACTGCCGCATCGACCATCAGCGCCACCAGACGGGAGCCATCGATGAGGATGATGCGGCGGTCCTTGATCGTCTCGATGTAATCGCGGGCCTGGGCGGTGAATCCGCTGGTGGTCATGAAGACGCCCCGACTCGCCCCCACCCCGGCCAACGCAGCGACTCAATCTCCCACATCCACTCACCGGATCTCAGGTCGCCCCCGCTGCCGGGGTCCGCTCTGCTTCGCGGCTGGCGATGATGTGCAGGTCGACACTGCGACCCCGTAACCGGTGCAGCAGCCGCTCTGCCAGGGAGCGCCGGAACAGCGATCGCCAGCGGGGGCGCAGCGTCTCGCCCATGACGATCTGAGTGATCCGCCGCTCCTCCGCCACCCGGGCGATCGCCCCCAGCACATCGGCGCTCTCCAGTCGCAGCAACTCCCCCCCCAGGTCCTCGCACATCTGCTGACAGGTCTCCAGGTGAAGCACCTCCTCGCGGCTGAGGAACCGCTCCGGGTCCACCACCACCAGGGCCGTCAGCGGCGCTTCCATATAGGCCGCGAGCCGGGCCGCCCGGCGCAGCAACCGCTGGGAGCCGTGGTAGGTCGACAGGCAGACCAGCACCCGCTCCCGCAGGTGCAGATCCGTCAGGGGCTGCTGCTCCTCGATGCTGTCCGCCAGTTCCCGCAGCGCCAGTTCCCGCAGGGCCACCAGATGCCGCCGCTGGAAGAAGTGGGACAGGGCCTGGGCCACTTTCTCAGGAGCGTAGATCTTGCCCTCCCGCAGGCGTTCCTCCAGGGTTTCCGGGGTGACATCCACCATCACCACCTCATCGGCCCGCTCCAGAATCCGGTCGGGGATACGCTCGCGCACCACCACCCCCGTCAGCTGGGCCACCAGATCGTTGAGGCTCTCCAGGTGCTGGATGTTGACCGTGGAGTAGACGTCGATGCCCGCCCCCAGCAGCACCTCCACGTCCTGCCAGCGCTTGGGGCGATCGCTGCCCGGGGCATTGGTGTGGGCCAGCTCGTCCACCAGCACCAGCTGGGGCCGCCGCGCCAGCACCGCCGCCACGTCCATCTCCTCCAGCCAGACACCCTGGTGCTGCAGCCGTCGCCGCGGCACCTGCTCCAGGTCCCCCGCCTGCTCAGCGGTTTCCCGGCGACCATGAGTTTCCAGCAGCCCGATCACCACGTCCATGCCCTCGCGGTGCAGCTGCCGCCCCTCCTGGAGCATGCGGTAGGTCTTACCCACCCCCGGCGCCATACCGATGAACACCTTGTGGCGTCCGCGGGAGCCCAGGTGACGGATCATCGACCGAGGCGATCCAGGGTCAGATTGAGACGCAGCACGTTCACCCGGGGCTCCCCGAAGATGCCGAGCAGGCGCCCCTCGGTCTGCGTCGCCACCAGCTGCCGCAGCCGCTCCGGTGGCAGCTGCCGCGCCCGTGCCACCCGCTCGACCTGCTGCCGCGCCGCCTCCGGCGAGATGTGGGGGTCCAGCCCCGACGCGGAGGTCAGCAGCAGATCCGGCGACGGGTCCACCAGACCCGCCTGGGCCAGCCGCGCCGCCTCGGCCCGCACCCGGTTCACCAGCTGCGGATTGGTAGGAGCCAGATTACTGGCCCCCGAAAGACCATCCGGTTGGGCGCCGTAGTTCACCGCACTCGGTCGCGGCCAGAAGTAGTCATCGCGCCGGAAGGCCTGCCCCAGCAGCTGCGAGCCGACCACCCGGTTCTCCACCCGGATCAGACTGCCGTTACCCGCCCCGGCCAGAAGCGTCTGCCCCAGTCCCAGCAGCGGCAGGGTGTAGACCACCACCGTCAGCACCCAGGCCAGGGCCGTCAGCTTCAGCGCTCGCTGCAGTTCTCGCCAGATCATCAGAACTTCTCCGGTTGCAGAATCACGGCGAACAGGTAGCCCGAGAGCAGCACCGTGGCCGTCAGCAGTGCCGCCAGCGCGGTACTGGACAGCGGCGGGTGCCCGGCCCGGAACAGCGGGAACAGCAGACAGGTGCCCAGCACCAGGGCCAGGGGCAACCAGAAGATGGGGCGTCGCAGTGGCATCGTCGTCGTTCTCCTAGCCGAGGTGCAGGGCCGTCACGGCCAGATCGATCGCCTTGATGCCCAGGAAAGGCGCCACCAGTCCGCCCAGCCCGTAAACCAACAGATTGCGGCGCAGCAGCTGGTCGGCACTGAGGGGCCGGAAGGCCACGCCGCGCAGGGCCAGGGGAATCAGGACCGGAATGATCAGGGCGTTGAAGACCATCGCTGAGAGGATGGCCGAGCGGGGGCTGGTCAGGCCCATCAGGTTGAGCGGACCCAGGCCCACCCCGGCGAACAGGGCCGGAATGATCGCGAAGTACTTGGCCACATCGTTGGCGATCGAGAAGGTGGTCAGCGCCCCGCGGGTGATCAGCAGCTGCTTGCCGATGGTGACGATGTCGATCAGTTTGGTCGGGTCGCTGTCGAGGTCGACCATGTTGGCCGCCTCCTTGGCCGCCTGGGTGCCGGAGTTCATCGCTACCCCGACATTGGCCTGGGCCAGGGCCGGGGCATCGTTGGTGCCATCACCGGTCATGGCCACCAGCTTGCCCTGGCGCTGTTCCTTCTGGATGACGGCGATCTTGTCCTCCGGCGTCGCTTCGGGGATGAAGTCATCCACCCCCGCCTCCCGGGCAATCACCCCGGCGGTGATCCGGTTGTCGCCGGTGAGCATCACCGTGCGGATGCCCATGCGCCGCAACTGCTCGAAGCGTTCGCGGATGCCGGGCTTGATCATGTCCTTGAGGTAGATCACCCCGTAGATCTCGCCATCGCGGCAGACCGCCAGGGGGGTGCCGCCCAGTTGGGAGACCTGCTCGAAGGCAGCCTCCAGGGCAGCAGGCACCTGCCCCCCACGGGAGCGCACAAAACCCCGGATGGCATCCACCGCCCCCTTGCGGTACTCGCGGCCGTCGGTCAGATCGGTGCCGCTCATGCGGGTGCGGGCCGAGAACTCCAGGCCGGTGGCCTGGGCCGGGTCGAAGGGCAGATCCGCCCCCAGCTTCAGGGCCAGGCGGACAATGGACTTACCCTCGGGAGTCTCGTCGAAGCAGCTGGCCCCGTGGGCGATCGCCGCCACTTCGGCCACCGTATGCCCATTCACCGGCAGGAAGTCCTCCGCCAGCCGGTTGCCCAGGGTGATCGTGCCGGTCTTGTCCAGCACGAGGGTATTGATGTCGCCGCAGACCTCCACCGCCCGCCCGGAGGTGGCGATGACGTTGAACTGGGCCACCCGGTCCATACCGGCGATGCCGATGGCACTGAGCAGCCCGCCGATGGTGGTGGGGATCAGGGCCACCAGCAGGGCGATTAGGGTAACCACCAGCGCCGGACTGCCGACGTAGGCTGCCACCGGCGGCAGGGTGGCGATCGCAATCAGGAACACCTGGGTCAGCACCGCCAGCAGCACCGTCAGGGCAATCTCGTTGGGCGTCTTCGTGCGCTCCGCCCCTTCCACCAGGGCAATCATCCGGTCGATGAAGCCCTTGCCCGGGTCGGCGGTGATGCGGATGGTCAGTTCGTCGGAGATCACCCGCGTGCCGCCGGTGACGGAGCTGGCAGTATCGGAGCCAGTCTCCTTGAGCACGGGAGCCGACTCGCCGGTGATCGCCGACTCGTCCACCGAGGCCACCCCGGCGATCACCTCGCCGTCGGCAGGAATCAGCTCCCCGGCCGCCACCCGGACGCGATCGCCGCGCCGCAGCTGCTGGGAATCCACGGCTTCCTCACTGCCGTCATCCGCCAGCCGCCAGGCCTGGGTACGGGCCTGGGTGCGGCGCAGGGCATCCGCCTGGGCCTTGCCCCGACCTTCCGCCAGAGCCTCCGCGAAATTGGCGAACAGCAGCGTCAGCAGCAGGATGACCGCAATCAGGGCGTTGAAGCCCCGGTCGCCGGGGTCGCGGCCATCGAGGCTGAACAGGCGCGGTTCCAGCACCAGCAGCAGACTGACCAGGGTGCCGCACCAGACCACGAACATCACCGGGTTGTGGACCGCCGTGCGCGGGTGCAGCTTGCGCACGGCTTCGAGCAGGGCCCTAAGCACCAGCCCGCGGGTCTGCACCCGGGGCGTGTGGCGGCGCTGATCCCGACGGCCTCGGGGCATACGGATATGAATCGGCTGGTGACGGCTGGTCATGCGCCGCTCCCGAGGGCGAAGGCTTCGGCAATCGGTCCCAGGGCCATCACCGGGAAGAAGGTCAGGGCTCCGAGGATGAGGATGACGATCGCCGTCACCGCCGTGAACAGAGCCGTGTCGGTGCGCAGCGTCCCCGGTCCCGGCGGCAGCAGCGGCTTGCTGGCGAAGCGGGCCGCCAGGGCTAGCAGAGCGGCAATCGGCAGATAACGCCCCGCCAGCAGACTGACACTGGCGCTGAGGTTCCACCAGGGGCTGCCGTTGGCCAGCCCGGCCATGCCGCTGCCGTTGTTGGCAGTGGCCGACGCGTATTCGTAAACGACCTGGGTGACCCCGTGGGCGCCGGGATTGCTGATGCCTGCCAGAGTGTCGGGATAGGCGAGGGCGATCGCCGCAGGCACCAGCACGAATAGGGGATGCACCAGCAGGATCAGGCTGGCGTAGACGATGTCGGTCTTCTCCAGCTTCCGGCCCAGGAACTCCGGCGTCCGGCCCACCATCAGCCCGGTCAGGAACACCGTCAGCAGCAGGAACACCAGCAGGTAGGCGATGCCGGTGCCCTGGCCGCCGAACACCACCTGCAGAAACAGATTGAACAGGGCACTGAGGCTGCTCAGGGGCATGAGCGAGTCCAGGGCCGCATTGGTGGCACCGGTCATCGTGCCCGAGGTGACCACGGACCAGAGGGCGGAGGGGGCGATGCCGAGGCGCAGCTCCTTGCCCTCCCAGTTGGCGCCGCTGACCCAGTCCGCCAGCCGCGGGTTGCCCAGCTGCTCAGCCCCCAGACTGACCGCCGCTAGTGCGACCAGCAGTAGGGTCACCAACAGCAACAGCCAGGCGCTCTGGCGCCGATTCCCCAGGAAGCGACCGAAGGCGTCAATCGTCGCAGAGGGGATGACCAGCATTGCCGCCGTTTCCAGCAGGTTGGTGAAGGCGTTGGGGTTCTCGAAGGGGTGGGCACTGTTGGCTGCGTAGAAGCCGCCGCCGTTCTCCCCCAGCTGCTTGATCGCCTCGAACCCGGCCACCGGCCCCGGTGCCAGCAGTTGCCTACCCCCCTCCAGGGTGGTGACCGTCAGGGGCGACGCCAGGGTCATCGGCACCCCCGCCAGCAGCAGGAGCAGCCCCAGCAGCAGTGCCCCCGGCAGCAGCACCCGGGTGAGCGATCGCAGCAAATCCCGCTGGAAACAGCCCAGGGGCAGACCGCAGAGACCCCGCACCACCGCAAAACCAACCGCCAGCCCGGTGGCCGCCGAGACGAACATCAGGAACTGCAGCGCTCCCAGCTGGGCCAAATTGCCCAGGCTGGTCTCGGGGACGTAGTGCTGCTGGTCGGTGTTGGTCAGGAAGGAAATGGTCGTGTGCAGGGCCAGATCCCCGCGTAGCCCCGGCCAGCCCAGGGGATTGAGCCAGCCCGGCTGCCAGTGCAGCAGCGCGAAAGCCAGTCCACCGAAACAGAAGTTGGTCCAGAGCAGCGGCCGCAGATAGTCCCAGGCCCCGGTCACCGCTTCGGAGCGGCCACCCACCCAGCGCAGCAGACGTGTTTCCAGGGGCAGTAGCCAGCGGTCCAGCCGGGGCTGGGGCTGCTCAGCGTAGACCTGCCAGAGGTAGCGGCCCAACCAGGGCACCGTCGCCAGCACCAGGGCCAGGGTCAGCCCCATCTGCAACCAGGCCTGCATCCGCACTCCATCCGGACAGTCCGACCGCCCGATCCTCCCAGGCGGGTCCGCCCGGCCGGGCGGAGTTTCGGAATGAATTCGGAATCACCTAGGCCACCCGCTGCCCGGCCTGAACGACCGCCACCTGCCGGTAGAAGCCCTGGAGCTGTCGGGTCGCCGATTCCCAGCCCCAGCGTTCGGCCTCAGCCCGGGCGGCAGTACGAATCCGCTCCCGCTCCTCGGGGTTAGCCAGCAGACGCCGGGTGGCGGCGATCGCCCCCTGCTCATCCGTCGGGTCGAACAGGAAACCGTTCACGCCGTCGGTGACGATGTCGGGAATGCCCCCGGCATTGGCGGCGATCGCCGGACAACCGGCGGCCATGGCTTCGAGCAGCACCAGCCCCAGGGTCTCGGTGCGCGAGGGGAACAGGAAAGCATCCGCCGAAGCGTAGGCCGCCCCCAACTCCTCACCCTGGAGGTAGCCGATGAACCGGGTCTGGGTGCCCTCGAAGTGGGCTTCCAGTTCCGCCCGGTAGGGGCCATCCCCCACCAGCGCCAGTCGCGCCTCGGGAATCGCCTCCAGAATCGGCCGAATGCGTTCGATCTCCTTCTCCGCCGAGAGACGACCGACGTAGAGCAACAGCGGCGCTTCGGGCCGTCCGCCGCTCAGGCGCCAGCGCATCTCCGGGCTGGCCAGTTCGGGCCGGAACGTTTCCGTGTCGACGCCCCGCTGCCAGAGGTCGCAGCGCTCGATGCCGTGGTCGGTCAGTTCCTGCACCATCGCCGAGGAGGTACAGAGGTTGATCGCCGCCTGGTTGTGCCCCAGCTTCAGCAGTTCCCAGAGCACGCCTTCGAGCATCCCCAGACCGTAGTGGTCGAGGTACTTGGGCAGATGGGTGTGGTACGACGCCAGCAGCGGAATCTCCAGGGTGCGGGCGTAGTAGATGCCCGCCAGCCCGAGGATGGCCGGGTTGACTACATGGATCAGATCCGGCTGGAAGCGCTCCAGCTGCCGCCCGATGGAGGGCCGGGGGAAGGCCATCTTCAGCTCGGGGTAGAGCGGGAAGGGCATCGCTGGCACCCCCTGCACCCGGGCGCCTTTGTGCTCCCGCAGACCACCGTCGGGGCAGAAGACCACCACCTCGTCCCCGAGACGCTGCAGGAAGTCGACGGTGTGACGCAGGCGGGTGACGATCCCGTCCACCTTGGGCAGGAACGTCTCGGTGAACAGGGCGATGCGCATGGTTGGGAGATCAGCCTTGAAGGGGAGCGGACTGAATCTGGCTGGCCTGGTCGCGGGTCCAGGCGGAGACGCAGGGGATCTTGCTGCGATCGCAGCGGTCGGCGAATCGCTCGGCGATCTGTACCACTTCCTGCATCAGGCCCGCATCCAGGGTGGTGGGGTTGAGGCCGAGGTCAAGCAGGCAGCGGTTGTCGACGATCAGGTCGTTCTCCAGCGCCTCCTTGCGGGGGTTGGGCAGGTAACGGACCTCGGCACCGGTCAGCTGAGCCACTTTCTCCGCCAGATCCTTCACCTGGTAGGTTTCGGTCATCTGGTTGAAGATGCGCACTTTCTCACCGGGGGCGGGCGGGTTCTCGATCGCCAGCTGCACGCACTTGACCGAGTCCTTGATGTGGATGAAGGCCCGGGTCTGGCCACCAACACCGTGGACGGTCAGGGGGTAGCCGATTGCCGCCTGCATCAGGAAGCGGTTCAGAACCGTACCGTAGTCGCCGTCGTAGTCGAAGCGGTTGGTTAGGTGGGGGTGCAGATCGCACTCGGGGGTGTTGGTGCCCCAGACGATGCCCTGGTGTAGGTCCGTCACCCGGAGGCCATCGTTCTTGTTGTAGTAGTAGAAGACCAGCTGATCGAGCGTCTTGGTCATGTGGTAGACGCTGCCGGGATCGGTGGGATGCAGGATGTCGTGCTCAAAGGTCTGGCCGTCGGGCTGGGTCACCTGCACCCGCAGGTAGCCCTCGGGGATGGTGGCGCCGCGATGACTGCCGTAGCCGTAGACCCCCATGGTGCCGAGGTGGACGATGTGGGGCGACTGGCCGACATCGACGCAGGCGCAGAGCAGATTGTGGGTGGCATTGACGTTGTTGTCGACGGTGTAGCGCTTGTGGCGGGCGCTCTTCATTGAGTAGGGCGCGGCCCGCTGTTCGGCGAAGTGAACGATGGCGTCCGGGCCGGTGGCGCGCAGCAGGTCGCAGAGGCGGTCGTACTCCTGGGCCAGGTCGAGATCCACGAAGCCGATGGTGCGGCCGCTGACCTCAGTCCAGGCCGCCAGGCGCTGCTCGAGGGTGGCAATCGGCGTGAGCGACTGGACTCCCAGCTCGACGTCGGTCTTGCGCCGGACCAGGTTGTCGACGATAGTCACGTCATGACCGGCAGCGGACAGGTTCAGGGCACAGGGCCATCCACAGAAACCATCGCCTCCGAGGACCAGGATATTCACGCAACTGCTCCGGACAATACAGGAATGTTCCCCTTGGGAACTGCGGCCAAAATAACACAACCACCCCCCTCACTCGGGTCAGCCAGCTGACGTGGTCCCCAAGGCATGAAAAAGGGGGCCAACCGCAGTCGCCCCCTGGGATTGCACGATTCGGCAATCAGGATTTAAGGATGAAGGAAACAGCGATAAGGCCGACAACCAGGACGCCGCTGAGAATACCGACGATCAGTAGACCGCGGGAGTTACTCTGAGCCTCGTCACGGTACATGCGCGGCTCTTTGGCGAAGTTATTCAGCAGTCCGCCTTCTTCTTCGGTGTAGGGCATGGGGATGAATCGCTCTCAATGCAGTCAGCCTATCAGACGACTTCCCCGGCCGCCCCTCAGACGATCCGGCCGGTGAGCGGCGAGCTGGCACTGGCGTAGGCTTTCACCGGAATGCGACCGGCCTGGTAGGCGAGGCGGCCAGCTTCGGTGGCCAGGGCCATGGCCCGGCCCATGGCACCGGGATCGGTGGCCTGGGCGATCGCCGTGTTGATCAGCAGCGCATCCGCCCCCAGTTCCATCGCCTGGGTCGCCTCGCTGGGGGTGCCGATGCCCGCATCCACCACCACCGGCACCGTCGCTTCCTCGATGATGATTCCGATGTTGGCGGCGTTGCGGATACCCTGACCGGAGCCGATCGGTGAGCCCAGGGGCATCACCGTGGCACAGCCCACCTCCTGCAGGCGTTTGGCCAGCAGCGGATCGGCATTGATGTAGGGCAGCACCGCGAAGCCTTCCTTCACCAGCTGCTCCGCTGCTTCGAGGGTGCCGATCGGGTCCGGCAGCAGGTACTTGGAGTCGGGAATCACTTCCAGCTTGATGAAGTTGTTGTCCTCCTGGCCCAGGAGCTTGGCCATCTCCCGGCCCAGCCGGGCGACCCGCACCGCATCCTCGGCGGTCTGGCAACCGGCGGTGTTGGGCAGCATCCAGATCTTCGACCAGTCGATCGCCTCCGCCAGACCCTCGTGACCCGGGGCATTGGTCTGCACCCGCCGCACCGCCACAGTCACGATCTCGCAGCCGCTGCCCTCGATCGCGGCACTCATCTCGGCGAAGGTGCGGTACTTGCCGGTGCCGGTCATCAGACGGGAGCGGAAGGTGCGTCCGGCAATGGTAAGCAGGTCCGAGGCAGGAGCGGCAACAGCGGTCACAGCGGGGGTCCAGAGTCGGCAGAGTCTTCCATTATTGCCGAGGTGACCGATCCACCGACAGCTGCAGATGGCCCAGGGCCAGACAGCCCAGACCGATGGGGAACCACAGCGTCAGGGCGCGGATGATCAGGGTGGCGGCGATCGCCTGCTCCATCGAGGCACCGTAGCTCCGGGCCAGCAGCAGACCGGTGGCCTCAGCACCGCCCACGCCCCCCGGCAGCAGGGTGAGAATGCCGCCCAGCCCGATGGCCGCCCGGATCACCGTCGCTCCCAGACCATCGATGGCCGCACCGAGGCTGCGGAACAGCAGCTGCAGCAGTGCTCCCTCCACCGACCACATCAGCAGGGAGAGGCCAATGCCCACCAGCAGGGGCAGGGGCTTGAGCAGCTGACGGGCACTGTCAAGCAGCAGCGCCAGGTGTTCCACGGTGCGATCGCGCTTCGAGCCCGGTTTCAGCCAGCGCCGCAGCCGATGCAGCAGCGGGGCCGCTAGCTGGGGCAGGGCGATGGAGGTCACCAGCACCGCCAGCAGCGGCAGGACGGAGCCGCCCCGGGCGATCCAGCCGAGGCCGAAAATCAGCAGTGCCGAGCTCAGATCGCAGATCCGTTCACAGAGCATCGCCCCCAGGGTGGCGCGGCGGGAAAGACCGTAGTCCCGGTGCAGAATCAGACTGCGTACCCCCTCCCCGGCCCGGCCCGGCGAGGCAATCAGGGCGTAGCCCGCCAGGAAGATGCGCAAACTGGCCAACAGGGGCGGCGCCTGGCCAAGACGGCTCAGGTACCACTGCCAGCGGCTGAAGGAGATCAGGTAGGCCGCCAGCAGAATGGCGATCGCCAGGGGCCAGAAGCCCAGGGGTAAGCCCTCTACGGTTGCCAGCAGCTTGCCGACCCCGCCCCCCAGCAGCACCAGCAGCAGGTTCACCCCGGCGGTGAGCAGGAGCAGCAGGACAATCCAACGCCCCAGCCGGGGCGAGGTCACCGTGCCGCTCTCGGAGGTCAGGTCGGGCATAGCCGTTACCTCAGCGGGGGAACTTGAGCTTACCGGCGGCGAACAGGCACATCCGCGCCAGAATCAGCCCCTCGCGGAAGTGGGCGATGTTGGAGCTGCCGTAGACCCGCTCCTGGTAGCGCACCGGCACCTCCACGATCTTCAGGTTCAGCTTCGCCGCCCCGAACAGCAGGTCGAAGTCGCCGAAGGGATCGAACTCACCGAAGTAGGCCCGGCCCGCTGCCACCCGCTCGTAGGCGCGGCGGGTCAGCACCTTGGTGCCGCAGAGAGTGTCCTTGAGGCGCTGCCCCAGCAGCCAGGAGAAGGTGAGGGCAAAGAACTTGTTAGCCAGGGTGTTGAGGCCCGGCATCGCCTCGCGGCTGCGGGCGTAGACCAGCCGGGAGCCGTTGATGAACTCGCCCCGGCCGCTGGCGATCGCGTCGTAGAACTTGGGCAGGTCCTCGGGCATCACCGTCAGGTCGGCATCAAGAATCATCAGAATGTCGCCGCTGGCCTTGGCGAAGCCCAGACGCACGGCATCCGCCTTGCCGCGACCGCTCTGCTGACAGGTCACCACCGTCAGCGGGCCCCGGTAGGCAGCAGCCTGTCGCTGGATCTCACCCCAGGTATCGTCGCTGGAGTTGCCCTCGACAAAGATCAGCTCCGTGCCACCGCCCATCACCGGCGTGCGTTCCAGGGCAGCGGCAATGTTACCCATCTCATTGCGGGCGGGCACCACCACCGTCACCGTCGGCGCCGGTTTGGCTGGCTGGGCAGCAGGGCGGGCCACCACCCAGTTGATCAGGCCCAGGTGCTGCAGGCCCGGCAACTGACTGAGCCAGCGGTTGGCCAGCCCCGCCAGCAGCGGCACCCGCTTGGGCAGCAGCAGGCGACGGCCGAGCTTGACCGTCTCGAAACCGCTGACGTCGAGCAGATTGCGCACGTCGTCCATCGACAGCCAGTTCTCCGGCGGCTGGGGCATGCGCTGTCCCACCCGTTCGGCCGCCTTCAGCAGCGGCTGCCAGAGCCAGTTATGGAAGCTGAGGACAATCCGGGTCTCAGGATGGCAGAAGGGCTGCAACCGCTGCAGCACCCCCTGGATATCCGTCAGGTAGCCGAGCACCCCAGACAGCACGATCACATCGAAGGGTTCGGGGTTGCCCAGGGCCGCCGGGGTGAGGTCTTCGGCCGCGACGGCCCGGAAAGCCAGCTGCGGATGGCGCTGACGCGCCTGGGCCACCACCGCCGGGGAGATATCGATACCCACGCCCTCCGCCGGGTCGAGGCTGGCGAGCAGATCCCCGAGGCCGCAGCCGATTTCCAGCACCCGTAGGCCCGGTGCCACCAGAAAGCGGTGCAGCGACTCCAGCTCGCGGTAGTAAGTGCGGTTGCGCCGCCGCCAGCGGTCGAGGCTGGGGGCGATCGCCTCGAAGGTCTCACGGGTCTGCTGCAGGTGGAGATCGGACATCAGCGGCGGAAGCTCAAACAGGTTGCAATACGGTCAGCGGGAATGGTTATTCTCCCACCTGCCCATTCCCCAGGGACCGCACCGCAGGCAGCAGCGGGATGGCGATCGCCAGATAGCCGTTCAGGCCCAGGGCCGGGGGGAAGAACAGAGGCGCCAGCAGCAGCAGTCGCTGACGACTGGAGGCCTGGGGAAAACAGGACAGGAACCAGGGCAGATACCAGACCACCCCCATCAGCCAGGAGAGCGGATTGACCAGATTGACCAGATTCAGCATCGCCAGATAGCGATAGGCCTCAGTCTGACCCCGCAGCAGACGGTAGACCAGCACCAGAGCCAGACTACCAAGCGCGATCGCCAGCAGCGTATGGTCGAACAGCAGCGGGTTCATGCCACCACCGACAAAATCGCGGCTGGCCACCATACCCCGGCCTTCGAAGGCGTCCACGTAGTTCGCGCTGCCGAAGAAGACCGTCTTCTGCCCCAGCAGATGAATCGGCGCACCAGCCTGGATGGGCCCGAACAGTTCGGGCAACGAGCGACGGGCGAAGTTGCGGTAGGCCTCCAGCCCGAGCCAGGGGAGGGGCAGCCAGAACAGAGCCAGGGTCGAGACCAGATAGGTCCCCAGGAAACGCCACTGTTTCCGGCAGAGGAAATAAAGAGCCAGAACCCCGGGGAACACCTTGAACACCGTCCCCAGAGCCAGCAGCAGGGGCGCCCAGAGATCCCGGGGCGATCGCTGCCAGCGACTGAACGCCGCCAGGGCCAGTAGCACCAGAATCAGATCCACCTGTCCCCGCTGAAAGGTGGCCTGCACTGGCAGCGAGACAACAGCCAGGGTCAGGGCCAGGCGGGTGGCATCCGTCGTCGGTCGACCTCGGAAAACCCACCAGCCAACTGCCAGCACCATGGCAAAGGTGATCACCGCAAAGACGAAGCGAGCCACCGTATAGGGCATCAACGCCAGCGGCACGAAACACCAGGCTGCCAGCGGCGGATAGCGGAAGGCCGAAAAGGGCTCTGCCTCCGCATTCAGAGCGACATAGAGTTCCGGATGCTGCCCCACCGGATTCAGGTAGGGGTCCAGGCCCAGCAGAATCGATTTACCCGCCACGTAGAAGGCCCGGAAATCGACCTGATAGGACTCGGCAACGATGTAGCCACAGAGGATCAGCAGCGGGAACAACAGGGCGTAGTCGGCCAGAAAACGGCGCGGGGAGAGAGCACTCATCAGGAACGCAGCAGCCTCAGGGCAGTGGGCAGATCAAAGGTGAGCGCAGCGGTCACGCCGCGCAGGGTCGTCAGTGTCGGGGAGCGATCGCCCAGGCTGGCTGCCCGGTCAAAGGCGGCACGAGCCTCCCGGAGCTGCAGACGGTACGTCTTGACCACCCCCAATGCCAGCCAGGCATTGGGGTTAGCCGCATCCAGCCGCACAATTCGCTTCAGAACCGCCTCGGCTTCGGGAGCCTGGCGCTCTAGAGCATAGGCCAGAGCCAGCGGATAGAGCTGGTCCAGCCGGTCCGGCGTTTCAGCCACCCGCACCGAACCCAGGGCAATCGCCTGCCGCAGGTAGTCCTGATCAGGGTCGGCCTGATTGAGCCGACCGACTTCCATGAACAGCGGGTCGAACTGCCCCTGGCGCAGCAGTTGCCCCAGCGACTGCAGAACCACCAGCGGCGGCCGGGCCAGCGGCACCAGTGCCGACATCGACGCAGCGTTGGGCACGGCCACCAGCGCCTGGACCCTTCCCGTTCTGCGGTTGAGCAGTCTCGCCTGCAGACGAGCATCCTGAGGCAATCCTGGGGGCAGCGTCAGAGCCGTCTGCAGCTGAACGCAACCCTCACCGCCCAGGAGATAGCCCCGACCGGGCGCCAGCTCCTGCTCAGCCAGCAGTTGCCCCTGGGGCAATCGCCAATCGAGCAGCAGGAGCTGATCCCGCAACACCCCAGTCGCAGCCTGCAGAGTCAGGACACCGATCTCGCCCCGGCGATCCCAGTCGATCGACTCTTCCTGCCGGGGCTGACAGGCCACCGGCTGTACCGTCAGATCGTGGATGGTGTTGCGCCGGTAGAGCAGGGCAGCCGTCCCATCCGGCAGTGGCCAGCGGCCAACCACGCTGAACCCCTGGCCTTCCCGTAGTTGGGCCTCAAGAGCCGCCTGACGGGGCCGGGCGTAGAGAGGGCCCTGATCCCCTTCCTTCACCACAAACCAGTCAAAGTCCGCCAGAGCCTCCTGGGGCCGTTCCGGGGCATTGATGGGTTCCCGAGCCGCAACACTTCGGCCCTGACGGCGACCTTCAGCATCCAGATTGAAGGCGTTCAGATAGGGATGATCCGGCAGCACTGCCAGGGTCTCAGTGCGCCCTGGAGCCAGAGTCTCCACCCGCGTCACAATTTCTGCGATCGGCCAGCCCTGCTCACCATTGACAGGATGGGCGGCAACACCGGGAAGCGTCAGCAGCGGAAACTGGAGCAGCACCAGCGAGAGAGCGGCCAGTAGGGTCAGTACCACCCGCAGCACCTGGCCATAGCGGCCTCGCCAGCTGTCAATCAGGGCCGCCATAATCAGCAGCACCTGGGGCAGCAGCGGCAGGAAGAAGCGCTCCACCTTGGTGCTGCCCAGCACACAGATCAGCAGACCGCCCACCAGATAGCTGGCGAACCAGAGCCATTGCCGACGATCACCCGTCCAGCGGGGTAGCGTCTGTTGCCGCAGCCAGGGGACCAGCGTCGCACCGACCACCAACGCCAGCACCCAGATGCCCACCATGCCCGGCAGTGCCAGCGGGTAGTAGAGCCAGCCCGCCAGGGAGTTTGCTTCCAGCCCCGGCTGGTACTTGATTCCCCAATCGCGGGCATGGGCAATGGAGGTAAAGATGGTCAGCCAGTTGGTCGAGAACCAGGGCCAGCTGACGGTCAGGGCGGCGATCGCCAGCAGCAACCCCTGAAAAGGTCGCCACCAGTCCGCCCGCAGCAGATCCCGCACCAGCACCACCGCCAGCCAGAGCAGCGGCAGCCAGAAGAACAGCAGGCCCGTCGGCCGACAGAGGAACACCGCCCCCAACCCCAGCCCCGCGAGCAGGGCCGCCCGGCTGCCGCCCCGACCCAGGAACCAGGCACTCAGGCTCCACCAGGCCAGGGTGGCCGTCGCCGCCAGCGGGAAATCGATCAGATAGTCGGTACGGTTGACCACCAGCAGCGGAGCCACCTGGGACAAAGCTGACGCCCAGAGGCCCACCCGCGCATTCCAGAACAGACGACCGCTGCCGTAGAGGCCAACCAGCAGCAGCGCATTCCAGACGGCATTCCCGGCGATCGCCTGGATGTAGCCGGGACCGAACAGGGCAAAGGCAGGGGCGGTGAGCAGATAGCTGAGGGGGCCTCGATAGCTGGGGGCGAGTTCCCAGAACTGCTGCCACCACTGGCCATCGAAGGGGGAGAAGGACTGCAGCTGCTGCCAGAAGGCGATCGCCCGGCTGAGGTGATCCCCCTGGTCCCACATCGGCGGAGCCTGCAGGCCCCGCAGCCAGAGCAGGTCGAGGCCAAGGGAAGCCAGCCAGAGGGCCAGCAGAATCAGCCCATCTCTACGGGTGTTGGGATGCATCAGGTGCCAGCAGCGTCCAGCCGTCCAGGGTTGCCAGAATGACGCTACCATCCGGCGGCCGACTCACCTCCGGACTCTGCCAGGTCAGCCCCCGCAGCGGCGCCGTCTCATCCAGGCGCCGCCCCAGTTGTGGCGCCGCCAGCGCCAGCACAATCGCCTGCTGGTTGGCCCGGGTCTCCTGCAGCGGTCCGCGGAAGTCCACCACGGACTGCTGCAGGGGCTGGGCGATCGCTGCCAGCCCCTGCAGCAGTGCCGGTTCATGGTCAGTCCATAGACTCAGCTGCCCTGCCAGCACCAGCGCCAGCCAGGGCCCGGTGAACCAGCAGGCCAGTTGCCGTGCAGGTGTACGGGCTCGGAGCAACACCAGCCAGCTCACGCCGATCAGCCCCGCCGCCAGCGTGATGGGTACTACCAGCGAGGACGGCTGCAGCGGTATCAGTCCAGTACCCAGCAGGAGCGTTCCAAACAACAGCACCAGCGCCAGTCCGACCGTACCTCGACGGATGCACACGGACCCGGTCCACTGCGGATACTGCACCAGATGGGTCAAGCCCACAGCCGACAGCAGCGCCAGAAACGGCATCAACTGCAGACCGTAGTAGGGCGTCTTGGTATTGAACAGACTCAGCAGCAGCAGTAGGGCGAGGGGGTAGCCCAGCAGCAGCCAGCCCTTTCCTGCCTGGGGAGTCTCTGTGGGGGCATCCGTCGCAACCCTCCAACCACCCAGGGGCACCAGCAGGGACCAGGGAGCCGCATTGGCCGGGACATTCCAGAGGTAGTAGTACCAGGGCAGAGCATGGAGCGGCGCATCCTGCTTCACCTTGGACAGCAGAAACATCTTGTCGAGCAGCCCCGCCACCACCGGCAGCCCCCAGCGCTGCAGACTGATCTGCAGCCAGAGCAGCACCGGCAGCCAGCCCAGTCCCAGACCCGCCCAGAAAGCCGGGCGCTTCAGCAGCGATCGCCGCGCTACCCAGACGTAGGGCAGCAGCGCCAGCACCGGCACCGCCACCATAAAGCCCTTGATCCAGAAGGCGAGGCCGATGCTGGTCCCGGCCAGTCCCGACCAGAGGGGCGATCGCTCCCCACTGCGGACCAGCCCGTAGATACCCGCCAGTTCGATCGCCAGCAGCAGCATGTCCTGGGTGGCGAGGTGGGCGTAACTCACCCACAGCGGCGTAAGCGCCAGAATCAGGGCCCCGACCCAGGCAATGCGACGGGGCAGCAGCTGCCGCCCGATGGCGAAGGTGAGCAGCACTGTGGCGATCGCCGCCCCCAGGCTGGGCAGATGAGCCTGAACATTGC
>CAWUMD010000017.1:0-17768 GCA_963923365.1 uncultured bacterium | reverse complement strand
GTGCACCTCGTAGCGCTCCTTGAGACCGCGCAGAATCGAGATCGTGTCCTCAATGGTCGGCTGGTCGACGAACACCTGCTGGAAGCGGCGCTCCAGGGCGGCGTCCTTCTCGATGTACTGGCGGTATTCGTCCAGGGTGGTGGCGCCGATGCAGCGCAGCTCACCCCGGGCCAGCATCGGCTTGAGCAGGTTGCCCGCGTCCATAGCGCCCTGGGTGGCCCCGGCGCCGACGACGGTGTGGATTTCGTCGATGAACAGGATGACCCGCCCTTCGGAGTCGGTCACCTCCTTGAGTACGGCCTTGAGCCGCTCCTCGAACTCGCCCCGGAACTTGGCCCCGGCAATCAGGGAGCCCATGTCGAGGGCGATCAGGGTGCGGTCCTGCAGGGACTGGGGCACGTCGCCGTTGACGATCCGCTGGGCCAGGCCCTCGGCGATCGCCGTCTTGCCTACCCCCGGCTCCCCGATCAGCACCGGATTGTTCTTGGTGCGGCGGCTGAGGATCTGGATGGTGCGGCGGATTTCCTCATCCCGGCCGATCACTGGGTCGAGCTTGCCCTTGCGGGCCATCTCGGTCAGGTCACGCCCGTATTTCTCCAGGGCTTCGTACTTGCCTTCGGGGTTCTGGTCGGTCACTTTCTGGCTGCCTCGTACCTGTTGAATGATCTGCTTCAGTGCGTCTTCGCTGAGATTGAACTCCCGGAACAGGCCCTGGCCGAAGCGGCTGTCGCGGGCGTAGGCCAGCACGAGGTGCTCGACCGAGATGAAGTCGTCTTCGAACTCCTTGCGCAGGGCCTCGGCCCGGTCGGTGAGCTGGTCGAGGGACTTGCCCAGGTAGACGGAGCCGCTGCTGCCGCCACTCACCTTGGGCTGGCGGGTGATGAACTGCTGGGTGAACTCCCGCAGGCGGGCCAGGTTGACCCCGGCGCGGGTGAAGATGCTGCTGGCCAATCCCTCCTGTTCCAGCAGGGCGGCCATCAGGTGCTCGGATTCAATCTGCTGATGCTGGGCCTGCTTGGCGATTTCCGGCGTGCGGGCGATCGCTTCCCAGGCCTTTTCCGTGAACTGGTTGGGATTGGTGGGCTGCATGGTCAAACCCCTGCGGTGGCGCGTTGGCAATCATTCTAGGAAGACTGCCCCGCTGCTCCGGGTGGGTAAACCGTAAGCTCCGACGGGGATTTACCGCCCTGGGGTCAGAGACGGGCCATCCGCAGGGAGGGTCGGGGCAACCGCCGCCGCTGACCCATCCAGATATTCAGCCCCAGACAGAGGCAGGCCAGGGCCAGGAGGATGAAGGTCGGCCCGGCCACAACACCGACGGCGAACCAGGTGTAGACGTGGAGGATCATCACCAGGGCCAGGGGTGCTGCCAGAAGGCTGACAGCCATCTGCCAGAGGCGGCGGAAGTCGCCGAAGTGCAGCACCAGCAGGGTGGCGGTGGCGATCAGGTTGGCGGGCACCAGGAAGGCGCAGATGCCCAGGCAGTGCTGCCGTGAGAAGTCGCTGACCGTGCAGAACCAGTGCATGGCGATCGCTGCTCCACTCGCTGGGCTTCAGTCAAGCATGGCGGGAGGAGGGCGATCGCCTGCCCTTAAGGAAACTTCAAGCTACCGGGGGCAATTACTTCGCGCTGATCGGCTGATAGGGCGGGTTCAGCTCCCGGGGCGAGTCGCCGTTCTCGGTGCAGACGGGAATGGCCTGGTTGCGGCTCAGCTTCAGACCGTCCGCCAGGCCGAGCACACAGCTGGCGTAGCGGTCCGGCAGTAGCGAGAGACGACAGCCCTGAACCGCGGCGCGGGCGTCGGTACTGGGATCCTGCAGCTGATTGACGCAGCCGACGAACTCCCCGATGCGGCGCACGGAGCGACAGCTGTCGAGCAGTTCCCGGGCCGGGAGCTTGGTGATGCCCGTCAGATCCCCGACGCAACTGGAGACCGCACCCGGGTTGATCGCACCGGCACAGGCCACGGCCGCAGTGGCGTCGCTGATGCCCTGGGACTTGAGACCGGCGGCGCAGGCACCGTAGTCCGCAGCGGAGGCAGGGGTGCCGGGCAGACCGACCAGGCTGGTCAGGGAACCGAGGGCCACCAGGGCCGTGGTGCTGCCAAACCGGCGTAGGAAACGGGACATGACCAGGCACTTCCGCAATGAAACTGATGCCCTTTTTTAGCATGCGGAGGTCTCCACGACCGGCCGAACGGCTGTCTGTTTCACTGCATGAGATAAGCCAATCGACTACAGTGTTCTAGACGCCCCACCCCCTTGGCGAGCTATGCATTTAAGCGAGATTAACCACCCCAATCAGCTTCACGGGCTTTCCGTCAGCCAGCTTGAGCAGATTGCCCGCCAGATCCGGGAGAAGCATCTGGATACGGTGGCTGCGGTGGGCGGTCACCTGGGTCCGGGGCTGGGGGTGGTCGAGCTGACCCTGGGGCTCTATCAGACGCTGGATCTGGATAAGGACAAGGTGGTCTGGGACGTTGGCCACCAGGCCTATCCCCACAAACTGATTACCGGCCGTTACAACGACTTCCATACTCTGCGCCAGAAGGATGGTGTCTGCGGCTACCTGAACCGCAACGAAAGCCGCTTCGACCACTTCGGGGCCGGTCACGCCTCCACGAGTATCTCGGCGGCCCTGGGGATGGCCCTGGCCCGGGATGCCAAGGGTGAGGACTACAAGTGCGTGGCGATCATCGGTGACGGTTCCCTCACCGGCGGTATGGCCCTCGAGGCGATCAACCACGCTGGGCACCTGCCGAAGACCCGCATGCTGGTGGTGCTCAACGACAACGACATGTCGATTTCCCCCAACGTCGGGGCTCTGTCGCGCTACCTGAACAAGATCCGGGTGAGCGAGCCGATGCAGCTGCTCACGGATGGTCTGGCCCAGGGCATGGAGAACATCCCCTTTGTCGGCGGTGCCATCCGCCAGAACCTGGAGCCGGTGAAGGAGGGCATGAAGCGCCTCTCCTACAACAAGATCGGGGCCGTGTTCGAGGAGCTGGGCTTCACCTACATCGGCCCGGTGGATGGTCACAACATCGAGGAGCTGATCCACACCTTCCGGGAAGCCCACAAGCACGAGGGGCCGGTGCTGGTGCACGTCGCCACCACCAAGGGTAAGGGTTACCCCTACGCCGAAGAGGATCAGGTCGGCTACCATGCCCAGACTCCCTTCGATCTGTCCACGGGTAAGGCCTACCCCGCCAGCAAGCCCAAGCCCCCCAGCTATTCCAAGGTGTTCGGGGAAACCCTGACCCAGATCGCCCGCCGCGATCGCAAGGTTATCGGCATCACGGCGGCGATGGCCACCGGCACCGGTCTCGACATCCTCCAGAAGGCGCTGCCGAAGCAGTATGTCGATGTCGGCATTGCTGAACAGCACGCGGTCGCCCTGGCGGCAGGGATGGCCACTGAAGGGATTCACCCGGTGGTGACCATCTACTCCACCTTCCTGCAGCGGGCCTTCGATCAGGTGATCCACGACTGCTGCATCCAGAACCTGCCGGTCTTCTTCTGCATGGACCGGGCGGGCATCGTCGGCTCTGACGGCCCCACCCACCAGGGCATGTACGACATCGCCTACCTGCGCAGCATCCCCAACATGGTGCTGATGGCGCCCAAGGACGAGGCGGAACTGCAGCGGATGCTCTACACCGGCATCTACCACAATGGCCCGATCGCCATGCGCTACCCGCGTGGCAACGGGGTCGGGGTGCCGCTGCTGGAGGAAGGCTGGGAACCGCTGCCCATCGGCAAGGGTGAGGTCCTGCAGGAAGGTGACGACCTGCTGCTGCTGGCCTATGGTTCGATGGTCTACCCGTCCCTGCAGACGGCGGAACTGCTGGCCCAGCACGGTATCCGCTGCACCGTCGTCAATGCCCGCTTCGCCAAGCCCCTGGACACGGAGCTGATCCTGCCCCTGGCCCAGCGCATCGGCAAGGTGGTCACCCTCGAGGAAGGCTGCCTGCCCGGTGGCTTCGGCTCGGCAGTCCTGGAGGCTTTCCAGGAAGCCAACCTGACACCGGAAGTGCTGCGCCTGGGCGTGCCCGACCTGCTGGTCGAACATGCGACCCCGGACGAGTCCAAGACCGATCTGGGTCTGACCCCCAAGCAGATGGCCGAGCGGATTCTGGCCCGCTTCGCTTCTGCCAAACCGGTTTCGGTGGGATAGCTTCCGGCTGCACTTAATGGCTAAGCGGGCTGATCTCAGCAGCAAGCGTCTGATATCCCTGGCACCGGATGCCTGGGTTCGTTGGGTCACTGGTGACGCCACGATCACGGCCCAGGAGCTACTGGATGGTGAATTCCAGTGGCTGGGTCGTGACAGCGATGCCCTGGTAAAGGTCCGTCATCCTGACCAGGGTGAGCTGATTGTTCTGACTGAGATTCAGCTGCGCTATCAGACCCGGATGCCGCAGCGGATGCGGGCTTACGCTGGCTTGGCTGAGGAAAAATACGGCTTGCCGGTCTATCCTGTGCTGGTCAATCTTCTGAAACCTTCTGACCGGCAGGACATCCCTTCTCTCTATGAGAGCCGGGTCCTTGGGCTGCGAAGTGTCCAGGAATATCGGGTGATCAATCTCTGGCAGTTGCCAGTGGAGCCGGTGTTTGCCCAGCAACTCACGCCGCTGCTGCCTTTCTCGCCACTGATGGACGGCGGTGCAACGGAAGATTGTCTGCGTCGGGCTGCTGACTGCTTACGAGCCGATGCGCAACTGCAGGAGATGGAGTCAGTTCTGGCTCTGTTTGCTAGCTTTGTGCTGGAACTGCCGATTGTCGAACGGATTCTGAGGTGGGATATGGCTATGCTCCAGGACTCGCCCCTGGCCCAGGAACTGATTCGCCAGGGAGAACAGCGTGGACGGCAGGAGGAGTTGAGCCGTGTGCTGGATCGGTTGCTGCTGCGTCGCTGTGGACCGGTGCCTGAGGCTCTGCGTTGCCGTATCGATGCACTCCCCGCTGAACGACGGGAAGATCTGGTCGATGCCGTGTTGGACTTTAACTCCCCGCAGGACCTTGAGGACTGGCTGGGACGGTAGATTGCCTAACTCAGCAGGTCGGCGATCGCCTCGGCAACGGTGTCGTTTCCGTCCGGGGCGATCGCCGTTCCTGTTTGGGGCTGCAACGGTTGCTCCAGCCAGTCCCAGGGGCGGCTGAGGAAGTCGCTGCTGTCGACAATCCGGTGCGGTACCAGTCGGGGCAGCGCTTCCATCAGCAGCGGGGCCTCGGCGAACTCCTCGCGGGTCAGTGCCACCAGGGGCACCCCCAGGCGCCCCGCCTCCGAGAAGGTGCCGTAGCCGGGTTTGCAGATCACCCGGCTGCAGAGGGGCATCACGTCCACTGGCCGCAGCCGGTCGCGCCCCACCCGCCGCAGGTTGGGCAGCTCTGGGGCCTGGGCGTCGAAGCTGAGGAAGGTCCAGTCGGGATGCTCGCTGCAGCGGGCGTAGGGCAACTGCTGCAGCCCCAGGCCACCGAAGGTGATCAGGACTGTGCGCTCCGGGGGTGCCTCCAGCCTCAGCTGCGATCGCAGGGGCTCCAGGGCGTGGCGGGGGCTGCCACCGGTCAGCCCGGCATCCGCCTGGACCGGGAAGGCCCCCATCGGTTCACAGAAGGGCAGCCGCAGCAGGCGATCGCACTGGCCGTAGCTCTCACGAATCCAGTCGATCAGCGGCGTGAAGTCCGGTCCCCAGTCGGCGTAGATGAAGTCCCAGCCGAAGTTGCCCGCCATCAGACAGGACACCCCGGCGGCGCGGGCGATCGCCGGGGCCAGGGGCGACATATCGCCGTAGACCAGCTGCACCCCCTCGCGGCGGCAGAAAGCGGCTTCCTGGGTGATCAGGTGGGTCGATTGCTCCTGGAGGTCCAGCACGGCCCGGCGGGTGGCCTCCCGGTCGACGCCCAGGCAGTCGGGCTGCACAACGCCCACATCCAGGCTGACCGGACGCGGCTCGAAGGGATGGTTCAGGTAGGAGCGCAGCAGCCAGTCAGGGCTGGTGGTGGCGAGAATCAGCCGCACCTCGGGCAGATGCTGGCCCAGGTGCTCCAGCACTGCTGCTGTACGGGTGGCATGGCCGAAGCCGTGGCTGGAGATGGCGGCGTAGACGGTGGGACGCATCAGCCGAAGGTGCCGCCGTTCCAGCCCCAGAGCGCGCCCTGGGCGTTGGTGAATTCGATGTAGGTGCGCTTTGCCGGCACCCCCAGCCCTGTCTCCAGTTGCCCGCAGAGCCAGGCGCTCAGCTCCCGGGTCTGGCTGGGACTGAACTGACCGATGCTCTTGAGCTCGATAAAGCAGGCGGGCTCTGCACTGCCCCCGAAGGTCATCGGGATGTCCGCCTCCAGCAGGGTCATCACGTAGGCCTCCGGTTTGCCCAGCCGTTGGGCGAGTTCTGCCGAGAGTCCACGCAGTAGGGGTCCCGAGTCACTGGGGGCGGGAGCGGAGGTCTGAATCCGGAGCAGGGGCATGGCCGGGACCGGGGCAGGGAACAGGCTGATTCTAGAGTCTGCGGTCGAATTGCCGCAGGCTGTCGTGGCGGATCTGGGGCCAGTAGAGGTGCTGCAGCAATTGGTGACTGAGGGCCAGCAGCAGGGCGAGGCTGAACAGTTCGCCCCAGTAGTCGAGGTGGACCAGCAGCGCAACCGCTTCACGGATGACCCGCTGGGGATGATCCAGCAGGTCCCAGCTGTTGAGCCGCAGCGATCGCCCCAACCAGACACCCCAGGCTGAGAGGCTGTGCAGGCCGAACATCACCACCGGCCAGGTCTGGGCCTGCCCCAGCAGCCCCCAGATGCGGCGCAGGTTCACCAGGGTGCCGCTGTAGCTGAGCATGCCGAGAAAGGCGATCGCCAGATAAACAGATACCGCCAGACTGATCGGCCGGGGCTGCTGCTGCTCGAACTCGAACAGGTGGATGAAGTCCGTGAGCAGGTACGGGGCATTGGGCAGGAACAGAATCACCAACCCGATGCCTGCGATCACCAGGGGCCAGGGCAGGCGGGGACTCCGCAGCAGCAGGTAGCTGCCCAATCCGGGCAGCAGCGCCAGGAACAGGTTCCAGAGCACGGACCAGGAGCTGAGATTACTGCTCAGGGCATTCAGATCAGTCATGGTCGGAGCGGCGGGGATTGCGCAGGACGTAGAGCCAGATCGGCAAGGCGGTTAGCAGCAGGATGGCAAGGTGGCTGGCGGCTCCCTCCCCATGCAGCTGGGGCAGAAACCATTGGCGGAGGGCGAGGCTAAGGCCCACGGGTAGCAGCCCCAGCAAGCCCCAGCGGGGCAGATACTCCCGTAGACGCTGCACCGTCAGCAGGAAGCTGCCCAGCCCCAGGCTGCTGCACCAGAGGAACCCGAGCAGCCAGAAGCGGGCTGAAGTGTCGAGGGTTCCGTCCCAGCGGAGGTCGGTGGGGGGGACGGTGAAGGGGGCGTTGAGGGTGAAGGGCAGCAGGGCGATCGCCCCGGCCAGCAGCAGGGGGCGGTATCGTCCGGACCGGGGCGCAAGCCAGCTCAGCAGCAGCGGAGCCAGGATCAGGGGGATCTGATCGGTGACCCAGGTCAGCGGATCCGGAGGGATGCTGAGCTCACCCATAGCGCCGAGGCTGTAAACGACGGCTCTATCCTAGGGGCGCTAACGGCTCATTTCGAGCATGCGTTCGATTGGTTTCAGGGCTGCGATGCGGGTGGCTTCCGGCAGGATGATCTCGGGGCTGCGGTCAACCATGCAGCGGTAGAGCTTCTCAATGGTGTTCAGCCGCATGTAGGGGCACTCGTTGCAACTGCAGTTGGCCTCGGGCGGGGCCGGGATGAAGGTCTTCTCCGGCATTGCCTTCTCCATCTGGTGGATGATGCCGGGTTCGGTGACGACGATGAACTCGTGGCGATCGCTGCGGCGGCTGTAGTTGAGCAGGGCTGTGGTGGAGCCGATGAAGTCCGCCAGCGCCAGCACCGGTTCCTCGCATTCCGGGTGGGCGATCACCTCGGCCTCGGGGTGCTTCAGCTTCAGTTCCACCAGCTTCCGGGCCGAGAAGGTCTCATGGACGATGCAGCTGCCGTCCCAGAGCACCAGATCCCGGCCGGTCTGGCGGCTGACCCAGCGGCCGAGGTTGCGATCCGGCGCGAAGATGATCGGCTGGTCGGTGGGAATCTGGTTGACGATGCTGACGGCGTTGGAGCTGGTGCAGATGATGTCGCTGAGGGCTTTCACTTCAGCGCTGCAGTTGATGTAGGAAATCACCAGATGGCCGGGGTGGGCGGCCTTGAAGCGGGCGAAGTCCGCTGCCGGGCAGGTGTCGGCCAGGGAGCAGCCTGCCGCCAGATCCGGCAGCAGCACCTGCTTGTCGGGGTTGAGAATCTTCGCGGTTTCCGCCATGAAGTGCACCCCGGCGAAGACGATCACGTCGGCGTCGGTGCTGGCCGCCTGCTGGGAGAGCCCGAGGGAGTCGCCGATGAAGTCCGCCACATCCTGAATCGGCCCCTCCTGGTAGTAGTGGGCCAGGATCACGGCGTTGAGCTCGCGCTTGAGGTCGGCGATCGCCGCGGGCAGATCGGCAGGCAGGGTGCTGGGGGCAGACAGGAACACGATTCTCGTCCCGCGCAAAGGGGATTTCAATTATCGCTGCTGCTGTTGAACCGCCACAAGGGAGACGATTGGGGATTGTCCCGGTTGCGATCGCCTCCTACGCTGAACGGACCCTGCCGCCACCACCCATGCCCTCCGGACGCACCCATGACCGCATCACTCTCTGGCTGCTGCCGGGGGTGGCCCTGCTGGCCGGTCTGCTCAGCCGGGATGGTAGCCTCACCCTGGCCTGCTGCGGTACTTACCTGTTCGCCGGGCTGATGTTCGGCCCGGACCTCGATATCCGCTCGCGCCAGTATGCTCGCTGGGGTTGGCTGCGCTGGATCTGGAAGCCCTACCAGCGGCTGTTCCGCCACCGCTCCCGCTTCACCCACGGGCCGCTGCTCGGCACCCTGGGGCGGCTGCTCTACCTGGGCGGCTGGCTGACGCTGCCGGTTGGGCTGGGACTGGCGATCGCCCCGCAGCCGACGCAGCAGTGGGCGATCGCCCCGCTCCAGACCTGGGTCGTTACCGCGCCGACCCAGCTGCCGCTGCTGCTGGCGATCCTGGCCGGGTTGGAGCTGGGAGCGATGAGCCACAGCGTCAGCGACTGGCTTGGCAGTGCCCTGAAACGGCTGGGGCGATCGCGCCGCCGTCCCCATCGGCGGCACACTGGAAAACGTCTGAGTTCCGGCCGCCGCTGATGACTGCTTCCGCTCTGCCCGCCCTGCAACGGCTGATTGAGGTGGTGGCGCGGCTGCGGGATCCCGACGGCGGCTGCCCCTGGGATCTGGAGCAGACTCCCCAGAGCCTGATTCCCTACATCCTCGAGGAGGCCTACGAGACGGTCCATGCCCTGCGGGGCGGTGAGAGCGCGGCAATCGCCGAAGAACTGGGCGACCTGCTGCTGCAGGTGGTACTCCAGGCCCAGATTGCCAGCGAAGCGGGTGACTTCGAGCTCGCGCAGGTCGCCGATGGCATCGCCGACAAGCTGATCCGCCGTCACCCCCACGTTTTCGGTGAGGTAGACGTCGCGGATGCGGCTGAAGTGACGCGTAACTGGGAGCGGATCAAGCAGGACGAGAAGGGCGAGGCCGCTGTGGGCCTGACCCCGAAGCTGAGCCGCTACGCCCAGACCTTGCCTCCGCTGACCGCAGCGATGAAGATTTCCCGCAAGGCAGCGGGGGTGGGATTCGAGTGGCCCGACCTGGCGGGCGTCTGGGCCAAGTTCGATGAGGAACTGGCGGAGCTGAAGGAAGCCCTGGCCGGTGGCGATCGCGCCCACGCCGAAACCGAGCTGGGGGATCTGCTCTTCAGCCTGATCAACATCGCCCGCTGGTGCGACCTCGACCCGGTGGCGGGGCTGCAGGGCACCAACGAGCGATTCCTGCAGCGTTTTGCCAAGGTGGAAACCGCCGCTGGGGGGGACCTCAGCCGCTTCTCGATTGAGGAACTGGAAGCCTTCTGGCAGAAGGCCAAGCGGGAGCTGGGCCAGGGGCGCGACTGAAGCTCGCCTAGCGGTGCTGTTTCAGGAAAGCACCCACCCGATCCGCAGCTTCCTCCAGCCGTGTCGGTTCATGCACCAGGGCAAAGCGCACGTAGCCTTCACCGGCTTCGCCGAAGCCTACCCCGGCGGAGGCGGCAACGCCGGTTTCCTGCACCAGGGCGGTGCAGAAGCCCATGGAGTCCTGCTGCCAGGGCTCGGGCAGCGGGGCCCAGACATACATTGTTGAGGGCGGCAGCGGCAGATGCCAGCCGATGCGCTTCAGGGCTCCCACGAAGGCGTCACGGCGGGTCTTGAAGGTGGCATTCATCGCCGCCACGCAGTCCTGGGGACCTTCCAGGGCGGCGATCGCCCCGGCGAGGATGCCCCGGTACTGGTTGAAGTCCACGGTGGCTTTGATCTTCCGCAGAGCTCCGATCAGCTCGGGGTTGCCGATGGCATAGCCGACCCGGAAACCACCCATGTTGTAGCTCTTGGACAGCGAGAAGAACTCAATGCTCTGCTGCCGCTGCCGGTCGATCTGCAGAATCGAGGGCACCGGAGCGCCGTCGAAGCCCAGATCCGGGTAGGGAAAGTCGTGGCAGAGAGCAATGTCGTGGCGACGGCAGAAGTCGAGAGCGTCGGCGAAGAACTCGGGTGTGGCCACGCCAGCGGTGGGGTTGTGAGGGTAGCTCAGGACCATCAGACGGGCCCGCTCCGCCACTGCCGCCGGGATATCGGCGAAGACAGGACGGAACTGGTTTTTCGCCAGGGTCGGCATGCGGTGAATCACCCCCCCAGCCAGATGGACTCCCCCTGCGTGGGAGGGGTAGCCCGGGTCCTGGAGCAGGGCAATATCCCCCGGGTTGAGCAGGGCCAGGGGCAGGTGAGCCGTGCCTTCCTGGGACCCGATCAGCAGCAGCACTTCGGTTTCGGGGTCTACCGCCAAGCCGAATCGACGCTCGTACCAGCGGGCCGCCGCCTGCCGGAAGGGCAATGTGCCCTGGTGCAGCAGATAGCCGTGGCTGGCCCGATCCGGCAGGGCCGCGGCGATCGCCTCCAGCACGTGCGGGGGGGCCGGCAGATCCGAGGACCCCAGGGAGAGGTCGATCAGATCCCGGCCCGCGGCGATCGCCCGGGCCTTGGCCGCGTCCATGTCAGCAAAGACATTGACGCCCAGGGGAGCCATGCGGTCGGCGAACTGCAGCATGGTAGGAGGGCCTAGATGTGGGGGTCGATGATGCCCTGGATGCGTTCCTTGCCGACCGCACCCTCAAGGCGTTCAATCACCTCGCCGCCGCGGAACAGCAGCAGGGTGGGGATGCCCTGAACCTGATAGGCGGCAACGGTCTCGGGGTTGGGGTCCACTTCCAGCTTGTAGACGGTCACCTGACCGGCGTAGGTCTCGGCGGCCCAATCCATCAGCGGGGAAATCAGGCGACAGGGCCCGCACCAGGGAGCCCAGAAGTCGACCAGTACCAGCCCCTCGGCCTGGAGCACGTCAGTGGCGAACTGACTGTCGGAAATGTTAGCTACGGCCGCCATGGCTCGGGTCCTCCGTTTCGTCACAGCCCCACATACGGGGTTTTTTCAGTGTAGGGCTGGGACCGGACTCAGAGTTTGTCGATCTGGCGCCGTAGTTCCTCCAGTTCCGCATCGACGCTGGCGTTGCTGCCGGTGCTGACGGCTGGGGTCTGACCGGCGGGCAGGGCCCCGGCCGGTTTGCTCCCGGCCAGCTGGGCCTTCATCGCGGCCAGTTCGTCATCCACATTGCTGCCTGCCTCCAGGCTGGCAAACTGGCTTTCGAGGTCGGCCCCGGCCAGTTCCCCCACGGCCTGGGCCCGGGCTTCCTGCTGCAGTACCTTCTCCTCCATCCGCTCGAAGGCAGCCATGGCGCTGGTGGTGTCGAGACCGCTGACTGCGCTCTGGAGCTGCTCCTGGGCTTTGGCGGCCTGGGCCCGGGCCTTAAGCATGTCCTTCTTGGTCTTGGCGTCGGAGATCTTGCCCTCCAGCGCCACCAGACTGCGCTTCAGCTGCTCGACCTGACCTGCCTGCTGGTTGAGCTGGTTCTGCAGGGCGGCGGCGGATTCGGCGGCGGTCTTCTTGCGCACCAGGGCCTGACGGGCCAGATCCTCGTCCCCCTTCTGCAGGGCCAGCTGGGCCCGCTCCTGCCAGGTGGCGGCCTGACTCTGGGCCTGGTTCATCTGCTGCTCGATCCGTTTCTGGCTGGCGATCGCCGTGGCCACGGCCTGACGCAGCTTGATCAGGTTCTCCTGCATGTCCGTCAGGGACTGTTCGAGGATCTTTTCCGGGTCCTCGGCCTTGCTGACCAGATCGTTGAGGTTGGCGCGGACGACGCGGCTGACGCGGTCAAACAGTCCCATGGTGGAGAGCCAGGCAGGCAAAGACAGTTGGCACAAGTTTAGCAACGTGGTCCCGTCCTGACCCAGGGGTGGCGCTCCGTACAATGGGCGGGTGAGAGCCCCGGTTGCCCGGATGGAATTCCAGCGCCTCGACACCCTCCTCGGCCGTCTCCGCCAGCGGGCGATCGCCACGGCCCCATCGCCCCTGCAGCAGGTGCGGGATGTTTGGGTGGAGGTGGTGGGCGCGGTGGTGGCCCAGAAGACGCGCCCCACCAGTGTCCAGCGCCAGACCCTGCGGGTGGCCACCGAGTCACCGACCTGGGCCCAGAACCTGAGCTTCGAGCGCCACCGCATTCTGGACCGGCTGAACGCCACCACCGGTCTGGAGCTGACGGACATCCGCTTCAGCAGTGGCCGCTGGCGGGAAACCCCCCTGCCACCGCCGCCGCTCGACTCAGACCTGCAGCGTCAGGCCTGGGCTGCGCATCCCAGTCAGGCTGGTGGAGCGGCGACGACCCGATCGCTCTGGCGGCCCTGCCCCCGCTGTGGTGTCGCTGCCCCGCCGGGGGAACTGCAGCGCTGGAGCTGTTGCAGTCTCTGTGTCCGTCTCGACTGGGCCGACCCCGTGCCACCGGAGTCGCGATAATGCGGGAGATGTCCGCCCCCGCTACCATGCCCGCGACGCTCACCCTGGATGCTGCCACCGTAGATGCCCTGGACCTGCGGGGGATTGAAGCTCTGCTGCCGCTGACGGTGACGCCATTCCCGCTGACCGAGCACGAGCAGTCGCTCCGATTTGCCTTCGAGCTCCCCCGCGATCCCCAGGACCCCCGGGAATGGTCGGAACTGCCCGAACTGCGACTCTGGTTCCTGCGCCTGGATAGCCGTTACCCCTGGCTGCCGCTGCTGCTTGACTGGAAGGCCGGTGAGCTGGCCCGCTACGCTGCCATGCTGGTGCCCCACCAGTTCCATCCCGTGGAGGGAATCCAGTTCAACCCGGAAGCCCTGGAGCTGTGGGTGATGCAGAAGATCTTCGTGCTCTCCGACTGGTTGCGCCGCCAGGGACTGGAGGGGACGGCCCGCCTCAAGGCGATGGCGCAGATGTTGGGCTACGAGCTGGACGATGCTGTCTTCAACCAGCTGGGTTGAGGCTTTTCCAGAGGAACCAGCCGCCGAGAAGCACCATCAGCAGCTGGAACAGGCGCCGCACCTGGAGGTCCGGCAGTTTCGGCAGCAGCCGGGTGCTGGCCTGGGTGCCAATCAGCCCCCCCAAACCCAGGAGCAGCCCAGGGATCCACTCGACGTTGTGCTGTAGAGCCTGGGTGAGGGTGGCGGCAATCGCCGTGAGAATAATCACGCCGAGACTGTTGCGGACGGCTGTCTTGATGTCCGTACCCAGGAGCAGGACCTGCAGCGGTACCATTACGGCTCCACCGCCGATGCCGAACAGGCCCGCCAGCAGGCCACCCAGACCGCCGGTGATCCAGGCGCCGCCCCGATGGCTGGCCTGGGTTTCGGTTTGGCCGTCCAGACCCCGCCGCAGTTCCACAAGGCCGATATTGCTCAGGTAGAGGGCTGTCAGGCCCACCAGCAGCCAGGTCTGGGGCAGCAGCATCGTCAGTCGGGAGCCCAGGGGTGTGGTGATCAGCGCCGGGATGCCGAGGGCCAGAATCTGCTGGCGATTGAAGAAGCCCAGACGACGGTTCTGGATCGTACCGGCGACGGAGGTGAGCAGAATTGCCCAGTTGCTGGTGGCGATCGCCACCACCGGCCCGAAGCCGAGGGCGATCAGGGTCGGTACCAGCAGCGTGCCGCCGCCGATCCCCAGCAGACCGGCCAGGAATCCTGCCCCAACGCCTGCTGTCACCAGTTCCACAATTTCCAATAGGGGCACAGTCACCGCTCTCCACTCCGTCTCTGTAGTCTTACGGAAGCGTTGGGATGGCGTCGAGTGACCAAGGAACCGATCTGGTGGTTGCTGCCGGACGTGCAGTTGCCCGGTGCCCTGCAGATGGCGCTGGACCACTGGCTGCTGGAGCAGCATCGGTGTGGGGCTCTTCCCCCCTGCCTGCGCTTCTACCGCTGGAGCCGTCCCAGCCTCAGCCTCGGCTACCACCAGCGCCACTGGCCGCAGGCCTGGGCATCGGTGCCGGGGATCGACTGGGTGCGTCGTCCCAGCGGTGGCCGGGCCGTACTCCATAGTGGTCGGGACCTGACCTATGCCCTGGTGGGGTCGGGCTGGAGCGGCGATCGCCAGCGTGCCTACGAACAGATCTGTCGGTTTCTGCAGGTCGGCTTCCGGTCGCTGGGAGAACCGCTGCAGTTCGGCGCGGCGCAGACGCGGCGTTCGGCGGTGGCGAACTGCTTCGCCCTGGCCACGGTGGCTGACCTGCGCACGGCGGCGGGACTGAAGCGGATCGGCAGTGCCCAGACCTGGCAGGGGGATTGCGTGCTGCAGCACGGTGCGATCCGGTTGGGGCCGGACCCGCAGTTGTGGTGGGCCCTGTTTGGTGAGCCAGCGCCGATGGACGGACCTGCTCCCGAGACGGTTCGGCAGGCCCTGGTCGAGGCGGCAGTGACGGTTTATGGTGTGCGGCTGCACCCGTTCCCGGGCGATCGCCTGCCCTGGTCGAACCTGCTGGCCCGGGCCGAGGCGTTTGGACTACCCAGCCGAGCCTGAGGGGAGTGGTCAGCCAGGCCCTGGAAGAATGCCCTAGGGGGCTTCGGGGGACTCGGACTCGCGCACCATCAGGTCCAGCCGCAGTCCGTCGGGGTAGCAGCCCTCGCGGCGGATCTGATCCAGCTGCCCCGGCAGCAGCGGGAAGCCCAGCTGCTGGGCGAGCAGGCCCACGCAGTCGGCCCGGTCGAGAATCCCCTCCACGGCTCCGGCAGGGGAGAGGACTACCAGAAAGGGCAGTGGCGAGCGCTCCAGACCGAGAATGGCACTGCCCAGATTGGCGCTGATCGGCAGGCAGGGTAGTTCCGCCAGCGGTCGGGCCAGCTCCGCCAGGGTGCGGTTTCCCCAGACCTCCCGTGGCAGCAGCCGCAGGTCCTCGAGGTCCAGCAGTCCGCTCCAGCGACCGTTACGGCTGACGAACAGTGCCTGTGGCACCTGGGCCATGCGCAGCCAGTCGGCAGCAAAGGCTTCCACCGTTTCATTCCCGTCCAGAACCCGGAAGTTGCGTTGCACCGCCGCCTGGACCGTGAGCGTGTTGAGGGCGTCCTGGAGGTTGGTGAGCCGGTCGTAGCGATCGGCGTTGCGCACCCCGAACCAGCCCAGCAGCACCAGCCAGAGGCCGCTGATCTCCGAGGGGTTCTGCCACCAGAGGGCTGCGCCCCCCAGCATGGCGGCCCAGCCCAGCAGCATGCCAGCCCGGGCGGCCCAATGGGTGCCGATCCCGCGATCGCCACTGACCTGCCAGATCAGGGCTTTCAGCACCTGCCCACCATCCAGGGGCAGGCCCGGCAGCAGATTGAACAGGGCCAGGATCAGATTGATGCGGGCCAGACTGCTGGTCATCTCGACCCCGGTCGGTCCGAGGGACAGGGCACTGATCCCGCTCAGCAGCAGAAATAGACCGAGGCTGGTGAGGGGACCGGCGATCGCCACCTGAAAGGCCTGGGCCGGAGTATTCGACTCGCGGGCGATCTGGGCGATGCCCCCGAACAGGAACAGGGTGATGCGTTCCACCCGGATCCCCTGGAAGCGGGCCGCCAGGCTGTGCCCCAGCTCGTGCAGCAGCACCGAGAGAAAGAGCAGCAGCGCCGTCGCCAGGGCCGCGCTCCAGGCGACGGCTGGGGTGGTGACGGCGCTGCTGTAGGTCCCGACGTAGCTGATCGTGACCAGGGCGACGATCACGAACCAGGAGGGGTCAATCCACAGGGGAATGCCAAAGAGGCTACCGACGCGCCAACCCTGGGCCATGGCCTTGGTACCGGGAGAGTTTTTCCCACCTTAGCCGAGGCCCGGGGATGGGCTGCTGGCGGTGGGCCTCAGAGCAGACCGGCCTGGGCCATGCCGAGGATCATGCCGGCACCCAGCAGATGCCCGAAGCTGGCGGTGGCGAGCAGTTCCGGCGTGCCGAAGCCGGTGAACAGGGCGGGCAGGGGGAAGGGGAGGGCTGGACCCTGGCCACGGTTCTTGATCGCGAAGTAGCCGACGGAGATCGCGAACAGGTTGCAGGTGATCATCACGATTGCAACATTGCTGGACCAGGCCACGGTGGTGGGCGACATCTGCGGTAGCTCCCGACGTTTCAGCGAGAATGATAGAAGTGCCGCCCGAGCCGGTTCGCGATCTTTCGAAGACTTAACAGAAACTGTGAATTTCCGTATCAAAATCTGCGGGCTGCGGGACCCCCACCAGGCCGTGGCGATCGCCCGTCTCGGGGCCTCGGCCCTGGGAGTGATTGCAGTGTCGGCGTCACCCCGCTACGTCACACCGGGCCAGGTGCGGGTGCTGCGGGTGGCCCTCGATCAGGCGGCGACATCGGTGCCCCTGGTGGGTGTGTTTGCTGAACCCTCGCTGGACGAGATTGCCGCCTACGTTGACCAGGGGGGGCTGGGGGCGATTCAGCTGCACAAGGGTGAATCGCCGGAATTCTGCGATCAGGTGCGGGCACGCTTCCCCGGACTGGAGCTGATTAAGGCCCTGCGCATCCGGCAGCCCCAGGACCTGGCGATCGCCGACCGCTATCGCGACTGCGTGGACACGCTGCTGCTGGATGCCTGGCATCCGGACCAGCTGGGAGGCACCGGTGAGACCCTCGACTGGTCCTGGCTGGAGAGCTTCGGGCCGCCCCAGCCCTGGTTACTGGCGGGGGGGATTGGTCCGGAGAACGTCGGGGAGGCGATCGCCCGGGCCCGTCCTGCGGGGGTCGATCTGTCCAGTGCCGTTGAACGCCGCCCGGCTGATAAGGATCTGGACCGGGTGGCCGAGCTGATGACGGCGATTCGGCAGGTCCGGATATCGGGCGCCGGGGCACCTGGACGCTAGGCTGGGGATGTACCGCCGGTTCCTGCTGCGATGAGCTCCGAACGCCGCCGCTTTCTGTTTCTACGCCGGGAGACCGGCGATGCTGTCGAGATTCAACCGGCCGGTCCCCACGCCAGTGATAGCCTGCTGGCTGCGGTGGAAGCCCTGGATTGTCCTGACTGTCTGTTCGATGTCTCCTTCATTGCCCTGCAGCGGCTGTCGGTGATGGCAGCCAATGGCCGGCTCGATCCGTACATTGCCGGGATGGTGGATGCCACCTTCACCGTGCTCTCGACTGCCAGTGATCTGCATTTCGGTCCCGAAGGCGAACCGGTGGCAGATGAACCGAGCGACCCTTGAAGCGGCGATGGATCAGCTGTGCGCGTCGA
>CAWUMD010000016.1:0-17845 GCA_963923365.1 uncultured bacterium | reverse complement strand
TCCTGCTGCTTGGCCACCGCTTGGAGCTTCTGCTTGCGGATCTTGTCAGCGTCGGGCAGGCCACTGGAGACTTCCACAATCTTCTCGTCGACGGAGGAGATCTCCTTGATCAGAACGCGATGCTCCGGATTGGCCGCGGTCTTGGGGAACGTGCGCTTGACCGTGCTGGCCGTCTTCATGTAGTCAACATTGCCGAGGGACCGTGCCTCGGTGTCATCCAGGAAGAAGGCTTCCTGGCGGATGGTTTCGACCGGCGCCTCAGCGACGGCTTCCGCTTGTTTCTTGCCCCCGAACAGGCCGTTGAACAATCCCGCCATGATGCTCTTGTGAATGGTTGCAGAGTATTACAGCGATTCTCACACAAGCCCGCAGTTCCGGGGAGAGGCGGGAGACAGAGATAAAGTTTTGTAAAGATCCTGCGGTCAGGGGCGGCTCAGAGACGCTGCAGCAGGTTCGTGCCATGGGTGTCGGTGCCGCAGCTGTGCAGCAGGCCGTAACTATCCACAATGCTGCGCACCCGCCCCGTCTGCTGCGGACTGGGGACCCAGGGGTCCGGATTCTCGTAGGCGTAGAAGGTTTCGACCCCGTCAATTCCCAGCTCGGCAGCTTCGCGAATCAGCTCGTGGGCATCCCGGCGGTAGCGGGCCGGATGGGCCAGCAGCGAAAGTCCGCCCGCCTGCTGAATGGCACGGATCACCGCGGCCGCCTCATGGTCGTCACCCCGGGGGGGGCGGTGCTGCAGGTAGGGGCGCATGGCCGGATGCTCCGGCGAGAATCCGTAGCCCAGAAGGTGGACCTCGATCCCTGCCAGATTGGCGTTGATTTCGACTCCACAGGAGAGCTGAGGCACCGGACGGCGGCCCCGCTTCCAGATGAAGTCCTCCAGCCAGCTGCGGGCTTCCAGGTAGCCGCGGATCGTGTGGTGATCGGTGATTGCCATGGCGACGAGCCCAATCTCCACGGCCTGCTCCATCACTTCACTGGGGCGGAGTTTGCCGTCGGAGCAGACCGTGTGCATATGAAAGTTGAACCGCCGCGGACAACTTTCGGCGGTCACCTCCAGAAAACGCTCCCGCAAACGTCTGGCTTCGGCGGTCTGGCCGAGGCTGGCAGGGGCAGAACAGGTAGAGGTGACGCGGCCCATAGGGCAGTCGGGATAACTGGCAGATAAAGACTGATCCCAGTGTAAAACGGTTCCCGGGCCACTGACAGCCCCGAATCAGCCCTGACTCTCAGCTGTCACCGTCGCAGCGGTCCGTTCGGCGTCCAGACGACGCTTGCGGGCGTAGAGCTGAATCGTGGCGGCCATGAAGACAACCAGCCCGAAGATCAGCCAGGCCGAAGCACTGGTGGGGAACTGGTTCTTGAAGATCACCAGCATGACCACAATCACCAGCAGCAGAGTCGGCGCTTCGTTCAGGGCCCGTAGCTGCTGACCGGTCCAGCGACAGGTGCCAGCATGCAGCTGCTTCATCAGGCGGATGCAGTAGACGTGGTAGCCGATCAGCAGACCCACAAAGGCGAGCTTGGCATGCATCCACCCCTGCTGCAGCCAGTCGGGATACTGCCAGAGCAGGCCAGCCGCCATCACTGCAGCCAGGACCATACCTGGCGTGGTGATGATGTTGAGCAGACGCTTCTCCATCAGTGTGTACTGCTTCTGGAGGATGCTGCGGGCCGGCTCGGCCTCCTGCTCTGCTTCAACGTGGTAGATGAACAGGCGCACCAGGTAGAAGAGCCCCGCAAACCAGACCACAACCCCGACGATGTGGAAAGCCTTGAACCAGAGGTAAGCGGAATCACTCATGGCCGGTGAACGCGGAATGACAGCACGTTCTCCACTCTACCGGGGGGATCAGGCGGCGCTGGGAAAGAGGGAGTCGAGGTAGACCCGCGAGACCCGGCGATCGCCGTTGCCGTTCTGGATCAGAAACAGGGAGAGGGCGGCGGCAAAGACTCGATCCTGGTCCCACTCGGGGTGGGACTCGAGGTACTGCTTCAGACTCAGGTGCAGCTCTTCAGGAATGTCGGCCAGGATGCTCACCGTTGTGTTCATAGGAAGACGTGGGAGGACAGATTTTCCCTGCGAGGCGAAGCAATCACCGCACCGGAGGCTTCATTTTCTGGAGTTCCGGAAGGGCTTGTCAATCGATCCCGGCGGCGGTTCCGAGACTGAGACTCAGGCAAGAATCCAGTCAGAGTGAGGGTTCTGACATTCCCCTGACCAGACTCGGCTGGGTCCCCGGCCGCTGGGGTTTTCCACAGCCCCATGGGTGAGTCGGGATCGTAGCCCTGTCCCCTGTGGAAAACCTACCGGGTTTTGGGGAAAACCTGTGGGAATTGCCCCAGGCCAATGGGGAAAACCCTGCCCTTGCCGGAAGCATAGAAATTTTTCGATAAGACAGCCCTACTCCGGACAATGATCCGCCAACCAGCTGCGGGCGCGATCCTGAAGAGCCTGCTGCTCCGCCCCGGAGAACCGGTCCAGCTGCCGATAGATCAGGGCCATGCGCCCCTGGTTCTCCAGACTGGGGCGATGGCGGATCAAGAAGTCCCAGTAGAGGCTATTGAAGGGACAGGCGCCATCACCGGTTCGCTGCTTCGGGTCGTAGCGGCACCCCCGGCAGTAGGTGCTCATGCGGTTGATGTAGCTGGCCGAGGCGGCGTAGGGCTTGCTGGCGAGGCGCCCCCCATCGGCAAACAGGGTCATGCCGAGGACGTTCGTCTGCATCACCCAGTCGTGGGCGTCAATGAAGGTGGCATGGAACCAATGCACCACGGCCTGGGGGTCGAGACCGGCAATCAGCGCAAAGTTACCCAGGACCATCAGCCGCTGGATGTGGTGGGCATATCCACTCTGCTTCAGCTGTGAAAAGCACTGCCCCAGGCAGTTGAGGTCTGTGGCGCCACTCCAGAAGAAGTCCGGCAGAGGGCGGCGGTGCCCGAAATGGTTGGTGCTGATGTAGTCGGGGCCGAACAGATGGTAGAGGCCATAGGTATATTCACGCCAGCCGAGTACCTGACGGATGAACCCTTCGGCGGAGGGCAGATCACAATCGCCCCGGGCCCAGGCCTGCTCCACGGCAGCGATCACCTCCCGCGGGTCCAGCAGCCCGAGGTTGAGGTAGGGGGCAATCAGGCTATGCCAGAGGGTCGGCTCGCCGGTGACCATGGCGTCCTGGTAAGGACCGAACCCGGCCAGACGGATGGCGATGAAGTCGGCCAGCGCCTGCAGCGCCTCCACCCGGGTGACCGCCCAGTGGAAGGGCTCCGCCTCACCGTAGAGGTCGGTGTCGAGAGCCTGCACGTCGGCGATCACCTGCCGGGTGATCGCATCGGGTTCAAATCGTCGGGGAACAGGCCCCTGCAGGCCGCTCCGGGGTGGCTTGCGGTTTTCCTGGTCGAAGTTCCAGCGATCGCCCACCGGATGCTCCCCCGCCATCAGCACCTGCCAGCGACGACGGCCTTCGCGGTAGAAGGACTCCAGACGCAGCTGCCGGTAGCCCCGGGCCCAGGCGGCGAACTCCTCAGGCTGCCAGAGAAAGTGGTTGTTGGGCAGCACCGTGACCCTGCAGCGATCGCCCAGGTGTTCCAGCAGGGCTTCCAGTCCCCGATCCGCCGGTCGCATCAGCTGCAGCTCGGTAATCCCCTCCCGGTCCAGCCAGGCTTCGACCGCCGCCCTCAGGTCCTCGGTGCGGGTGTAGGTGACGGGCCAGCCATCCCGCTCCAGGTCCGCCGCGAAGTGGCGCATCGCCGACCAGACCAGAATCAGCTTCTGGCGGTGAAAGTGGCGCTGCGGACTGTAGCTGCGGGACTCGACCATCAGCACCGGTGTCCCGGCGCGCTGGGCCTGACAGCTGGCCAGGGCGCTCTGCTGGAGGTGCAGCTGATCCCCCAGGACCCAGATACCGACTTTAGTCACGTTGGGGTACCGGTATCTCGACTGTCAGCTCCCGCTCCATCAGCCGGGCGATCGCCCCGGCCGGCGTGATTTCCCCATCCAGCAGGCGGCAGACCTCGCGGCTGATGGGCGTGGTGATCCCTTCCCGCTCCACCAGCTGCCGCAGCACCCGGGCGGTGTTCACCCCCTCGGCGGTACCCACCAGTCCGGCCAGCACCGACTCCAGAGTTTCGCCCCGGGCCAGGCCCAGCCCCACCTGGTAGTTCCGGCTGAGGGGACCGTCACAGGTAGCCAGCATGTCCCCCAGACCGGAGAGGCCGTAGAACGTCTCGACCCGTGCCCCGAGATGCAGACCCACACGGATCACCTCCGCCAGGGCCCGGGTGATCAGCGCGGCCTTGGCATTGCTGCCCAGTTGCAGGCCGTCACTGACGCCGACGGCGATCGCAATCACGTTCTTGAGCGTGCCGCCCAGTTCGGTGCCCAGGGGATCGGTATTGGTATAGACCCGGAAGCGATCGCTCGACAGCCACTGCTGGATCCGGTGCGCCACCACCGCATCCCGGCAGGCGACAACGGTGGCGCAGGGCAGACCGGCCTCGATTTCCCGCGACAGGTTCGGGCCCGAGAGAACCGCGACGGGATGATCGGGCAGATCATGTTCAAACAGCTGGGATGGTGTCGCCAGGGTAGCCGGGTCCAGACCCTTGGTGGCACTGAGGATGGGCAGGCCCGACGGCAGGGAAAGCGCCTGCAGTCGACCGATCAGTTCGGACACCCCCCGCATGGAAATAGCGCTGACCAGCAGGTCAGCCCCGGCGATCGCCTCCTGCAGCGATAGCGAGCCCCGGCGGCTCCAGCTGCGCACCTGATGACCGCGGCGGCTCAGCAGTCCGGCGAGAACCGAACCCCAGGCTCCGGTTCCCAGAACAGTAATGGTGCGACGGTCGACCATGCTCCAGCGGGCTCATCCTGCGCTCCCAGCATCCCACAGCCGCGCCATCGACTCAGGACCGGAACGGTTGCTCCAGGCCCACCGGCATGATTTACTCTCTCCAAAGTTTTTATGTAGCCACCGTGAACGCCCACCGATTCATCGTCCGCGAGATCTCGCCCAACCAGATCTGGCAGGTGACCAATCGCCAGAGCAGCCAGATGGCCCTGGTGCATCGTCAGGCAGACGGCGAGCTGATCAGCTCCACGGGCGAACGGTCTGAGGATGACTGGGCCTGTCAGGTCGTGAAGTCCCATCTGGCCCTGGCCAATCGGACCGCCTGAGCCCGGTGGACGACTGCGCTGGCCCCCCTCACCGCCCGGTCGGGACGAGGGATCTGGGTTGGGCTCCCCTGCATCGTCGGGGGGGCTCCCACCGCCGAGGCCGTCAAGCCCCGACAACGCTGGCATGAAGACTGCACAAAGTGCGGGGTTCTTCAACGCAATGGCAGACACGCCTGTCAGTATCGGAAAGACGCTTTTGCCCGGTTGCAGATGCACCATCGCCTGCATCACCCGGACCGGACTTGAGAAGGTGCAGTGTGGGGAACTCTAAATGTCGCGCTGGCTGGAGGCCCACCGGTCATGTTGGAACCCACCCCTACCGCCTCGGTTGCGGACCGCGAGCCCAAGCTGCCCCCGGAGAGTCTGATCGACGTGCTGGACGCGGACCTCGACGCTGAACTGGTTGAGGCCACCGTCGCGGAAGCCGCCAGCGGCAACGGACGGCGCAGTACCGATCTGGTCCGTATCTATCTTCAGGAAATCGGCCGGGTCCGACTGCTGGGCCGGGATGAGGAGGTCTCGGAAGCCCAGCAGGTGCAGCGCTACATGCAGCTGCTGGAGCTGCGCCATCAGCAGTCCCGGCAGGACAGTGGCGATCTGAGCCGCTATGAGCATCTGCAGCATGTCCGTGACCAGCTGATCTCCCAGCTCGGACATCGCCCGGCCATGGAGCACTGGGCCCGCAGCTGCGGTCTGAGCGTCCCGGAACTGAGGACCCAGCTACAGGCCGGGCATCATCGCTGGGCCGAGCTGGCGGGCCTCAGCAGTGATGAACTCTCGCGCCAGTGCAAGGAAGGACAGCGGGCCAAGGACCACATGATCCAGGCCAATCTGCGGCTGGTGGTCTCGGTGGCGAAGAAGTACCAGAACCGTGGGCTGGAACTGCTGGATCTGGTGCAGGAAGGTACCCTCGGCCTGGAGCGGGCCGTGGAGAAATTCGACCCGACCAAAGGCTATCGATTCAGCACCTACGCCTACTGGTGGATCCGTCAGGGGATCACCCGGGCGATCGCCACCCAAAGCCGCACCATCCGGCTGCCGGTGCACATCACCGAGAAGCTGAACCGGATCAAGAAAGCCCAGCGCAAGATCTCCCAGGAGAAAGGGCGGATCGCCAGCCTGGACGACATCGCCCAGGAACTGGAGATGAGCCCCGATCAGGTGCGGGAGGTGCTGCTGCGGGTGCCCCGCTCGGTCTCCCTCGAAACCCGGGTCGGCAAGGAGAAGGACACTGAGCTGGGGGATCTGCTCGAGACCACCGAGGCTGCCCCCGAGGATCTGCTGGCGCGGGAATCCCTGCAGCGGGACCTGCGCACCCTGCTGGAGGAGCTGACCCATCGGGAGCGGGACGTGATCCGGATGCGCTTCGGCCTGCGGGATGGCCAGTCCTATTCCCTGGCGGAGATCGGCCGAGCCCTCGACCTGTCGCGGGAGCGGGTACGCCAGATCGAGGCCAAGGCACTGCAGAAGCTGCGCCAGCCCCGCCGCCGCAATCAGATCCGTGACTATCTGGAGATGCTCAGCTGACGGCCGGGTTGGAGAATGGGAAGGCCGAGTGCTGCTGACCCATGGCCCTGCTGCCCCCCTGGATCATCCTTGACCCGCTGCTGCATCAGTGGCTCCAGGAGGACATCGGTCGGGGCGATCGCGCCGCCCTCAGCCTGGGCGATCGCCCGGGTCGGGCCCGTTGGGTCGCCAAAGGTAACGGCCGCGTGGCTGGCCTGCCGGTAGCGGCACGGGTGTTTGCTCTGCTCGATCCGAGGGTGCGGTTCCAATCGACACTGGCCGAAGGGGAGGCCGTCAGCCCCGGGACGGTGATCGCGGAGCTGGAGGGTCCGCTGGCCGCCCTGCTGATGGGGGAACGGCCGGCCCTCAACCTCTGCATGCGCCTGAGCGGGATCGCCACCGCTACCCATGAGTACGTGGTCGCGATCGCGGACCTGCCGACCTGCTTTGCCGATACCCGCAAGACCACACCGGGCCTGCGGCTGCTGGAGAAATACGCCACCCAGGTCGGTGGCGGCGTCAACCACCGGCTTGGCCTCGACGACATGGCGATGCTCAAGGACAACCACATTGCGGCAGCCGGCAGTCTGGCGGCGGCGGTGACCTGTCTGCGCCGGGAGCTGCCCTACCCCTGTCCGATCGAGGTGGAAATCGACTCCCTGGAGCAGGTGGACGACGCCATCCGCGCCGGAGTGGAGGTGATCATGCTCGACAACATGACCCCGGCCACGATGGCGATCGCGGTGGAGCGCATCCGCGCCGCTGACCCGGCAGTGCGCATCGAAGCCTCCGGCAACGTCACCCTGGAGACCATCCGCGCCGTAGCCGCCAGCGGCGTGGACATCGTCTCAAGCAGCGCCCCGATCACCCGTGCCCCCTGGCTGGACATCAGCATGAAGCTGATCAACCCCTGATCCACATCCGGGCGACCCGCTCGAGCTGGAGGCGTCAGCCCGCCTCGGGCAGTTCCGGTTGCTCGAACTTGTAGCCGACCCCCCGCACGGTCTGGATCACCGAAGGATGGGAGGGATCCCGCTCCAGTTTCTTGCGGATCTGGCCGATGTGGACATCCACCACCCGCTGATCGCCGACGTACTCGTATTCCCACACTTCCTGGATCAGTTCGGTGCGGCGCCAGACCCGGCCGGGGTGACTGGCCAGAAAGTGCAGCAGATCGAATTCCAGGGCAGTCAGGGGGACCGCCTCACCATCAAATTCCACGGCGCGGCGTACGGGATCGATTACCAGGCGTTCGAACTCGATGCATTGCTGCTGGGCCGCCTCAACAATCCGTTTGCGCCGCAGGATCGCCTGGATGTGAGCCTCCAGCGCCGCCAGGGAAAAGGGTTTGGTAATGAAGTCGTCGGCACCGCGGGTGAGACCGGCCACCATATCCGCCTCATCGCAGCGGCGGGAAAGCATCAGGACGAACACGCCCGTTCCCTGCTGCAGCTGTTCGCAGAGCTGGCAGCCATCACCATCGGGCAGATTCAGGTCCAGTATCACCAGATCCGGATTGGCCCGGGCAAAGATCTGGCGGGCCTGCTGGGCCGATTCTGCGAGGTCGACATGGTAGCCGCGCTGGCCGAGGTAGCGGCTCAGCAGGTGTCGCAGGCTGGGGTCCGGATCGATAACCAGGAGACGGGATGGAGACATGGATGCAGCTCACTTCGGCAGCGACCGGGGCAGGAGACCTGAGGTAACAGCGGTTCCTTCGGGGCAGGAAGATGGACCACATCGGTACCGAGGAAGCCCGCGCTTGCCGCTTACCTCAGCCCTTGGATGAATTGCAGTCTACTGACTGGTTTGCTGTCTTCGTCCCAGCTTCAAGCTGGCTTCAGAATTGGGTGGCACCCGGTCGTCGAGCGGGAATTGTCGCCTTCTGCAACGCTCCGCTCCGGTTCCCGCAGCAATCTGGTCATAATCAAAGCAATTTCAGTCTTCCGTTGCGCATGAGCGACCCCTCCCCCTACAGCCGTCTTGGTGTCAGTGAGTCCGCCTCCTTCGATGAGGTCCAGCAGGCGCGGGACCAGGCGATCGCGGCCTGCAGCGAGGATGAGCGCTGCCGCAGCGACATCGAAACCGCCTACGATGCCATCCTGATGCAGCGGCTGAAACTGCGCCAGGAGGGACGGATTGCCGTGCCCGAGGGCGTTCGTCAGGCCGACCAGCGCCCGGTTCAGACCCCGCGCCCGGTCAACATCAGCCTGCCCAGGCTGGCACCCACTCCGGACTGGCTGCAGTCGCTGCTCGATCGACCCACCGGTTCGGAGCTGCTGCTGGGCTTTGCCGTCTTCGGCAGTCTGGCCGGTCTCAGCCTGATGCCCCAACTCGATCGCGGTTGGCTGCAGTTGCTGCTGGTCGGCGGCACGGGCGCTGCCACCTACCTGATCGGGCGCAAGGAGGGCCGCTATGCCCGCGCCCTGCTGCTGGCCCTGGCCTGTCTGGTGGTGGGGATGCTGGTGGCCGCCGCGATCGCCCCGCCGCTGCTGCAGGTGCTGATGGTCCCCCTGGGCACCGAGGCCCTGGCCACCGCTCTGACGCTGCTGCTGTTCTGGGCCGGTGCCAGCCTGCTGCGCTGATTCAGCCTGCGGCGGCGGTCTCCAGCTCACGGAGCAGGGTCTGCAGTTCCGCCTCGCTGGCGTGGTAGACCTCGCTGCAGAAGTCGCAGGTGGCTTCTGCACCGTGATCGGTGGCGATCATGTCCGCCAGCTCCTCACGGCCCATCAGCTTCAGGGCACCCAGCACCCGTTCGTGGCTGCAGCTGCAATGGAAGCGCAGCGGAGTGGGCTCGGGGAAGATCTCCAGACCGAGATCCCCAAGGATCTGCTCCAGGATGTCCTCGAGACTATGCCCGGCCCGCAGCAGGGTCGAGAAACTCGACAGCTGAGCAATACGCGACTCGAGCAGGGCAATCAGGTCCTCATCCCGGGAGCTGCGGGGCATCACCTGAATCAGCAGCCCGCCCGCCGCCTCCACGCCCTGGGCATCGGTGAACACCCCCAGCACGACCGCCGAAGGGGTCTGTTCCGAGGCCGCCAGGTAGTACGTGACGTCCTCTCCGATTTCACCGTTCACCAGTTCGACGGTGCTCTGGTAGGGCTGACCGTAGCCGACATCCCGCATCACCTGCAGGTAGCCCGGCCCGATGGCACCGCCGACATCCAGCCGTCCCTCGGGGGTCGGAGCCAATTCCACGTCGCTGTTGTGGACGTAGCCCCGCACGGTGCCATCGAGACCGGCATCTACCATCAGCCCCCCCAGGGGACCGGCCGCCCGGATGCGCAGGTTGACCCGCGCACCGGTCTGTTTCATGTTCGAGGCCAGCAGCAGCCCGGCGGCCATGGTGCGCCCAAGGGCCGCCGTGGCGGTGTAGGACAGCTGGTGGCGGCGACGCGCTTCCGCCGTCAGGTCGGTGGTGATGACACCCACCGCACGGATGCCCCCCTCGGCAGCGGTGGCACGGATCAGCTGGTCAGCCATAGGTCACGGAGTCGGAGGGGCAACCTCCGAATTCTAATGAATCGCCGGGGCCACTCAGGCGATCGCCGGATCCACCAGGGCGTCCAGATGCCCCTGGTGAATTCGCCAGACGCGGTCAGCGAAGGGCATCAGCTCGTCAGGATCATGGCTGACAATCAGCAGGGTCCAGCGGCCCTTGAGCTCGCGTAGCAGGGCCAGCAATTGCTGGCGCACCGACCAGTCGAGCCCGGCGGTCGGTTCATCCAGGAGCAGGATCCGCGGCTGACGGATCAGCTGCACCGCCAGCGCCAGACGACGCTGCTGACCGCCACTGAGCTGGTGAGGCACTGCCGCCAGGGAAATATCCCCCAGACCGACGGCCGCCAGCACCTCATGAATCGTTTCGCTGCGGATTTCGGGATGACCGAGACGCAGCTCCTCGAGCACGGTATTGCCGCAGAAGTGCCGCTCCGGGAACTGGAAGACCAGACCGCAGAGCTGATGCAGGTGCAGATCCGTCAGCAGCTGGTCCCGCCAGCGGATGGCCCCACCGGTGGGATTGGCCAGGCCCGACATGATTTCCAGCAGCGTCGATTTACCGGAGCCGCTGGGCCCGACGATCAGCCCCAGTTCCCCTACCGCCAGCTGCAGATTGATATCCGTCAGGATTGGCGTGGCACTGGCGGGCGGGTGGTAGGTGACGTGGGAAAGGCTGAGCATCCGATCCGTGACAGATGGGAACGTGACCCCGGGCCGCTGGCAGGGGGACGGTCGCAGCCTAGCATGGACCCCATCCTCATTCCCTGCTGTGGTCATGTCGCTGCGATTCCGCTTCTGGTCGGTGCTGCTCACCCTGGGCTGTGTGACCCTGCCCGCTGTGGCCCGGGCCGGAGATCCCTTCCGCAGCCGCTCCCCCCAGCCGATCGGGCCACTGACGGAACAGGGGTTTCAGGCGGTGTTTCAGCGCGGCGACTACCCCGAGGCGCTGAAGATTCTCCGCCAGGCCCGCCAGAGCGAGAGTGGTGAGCCCCTGGTCTACGCCCTGCTGGCCAGCACCAATTACGTTGAGAAGGATTGGAAGGGACTGGCCCAGGACGCCGCCCAGACCAAGGCCACGGCTGCAGCGCTGAAGGAGCGCTCCCCCCTGCGCAGCCACCTCTACCTGGCAGTGGGTGAATTCCTCACCGGGGCAGCAGCGATCGCCCCCAGCCTGGACCAGGGACGGATTCCGATCACCGCGATTCCCCAGGCGCTGGCGGCGGTGCAGCAGGTCTACGAGAACCTCAATGCCGCTGCCGCCATCGATCCCAACGATCCGGAACTGAACCTGGTGCGGGGCTTCATCGACCTGATGGTGGCCAGCAACCTGCCCCTGGCTAATGCCGACCAGGCGATCGCCCAGTTGGAGAAGGGCGCACCGGTCTACGTCTCCCAACGGGGCGTGGCCGTGGGTCTGCGCAACCTCAGGCGCTACCCGGATGCGCTGAAGGCCGTGGACAAGGCGATCGCCGCCGCCCCGGACAATGCCGACCTCTACTACCTGAAGGCCCAGATCCTGGCGGATCAGGCCAGCAGTGAGAACCGTCCCGATCTGCGTCGCCAGGCCGCCCTCGAGTTCCGCCGCTCGCTGCAGGGTTCGGCCCAGATGCCGAAGCGCTTCGTCTGGCAGCTGTTCTTCGAGGCCTGCCGCAATCAGGAACAATTGGAAGGGGTGGGAAAGAACTGCGTGGCGAGTCGGGAGACAATCCTGGACACGCCCGGTCCCTGGGGCCCGACCACCGTTGCCGCATTCTGATGGCTGCTGATGCAGATCGCCTTCCGCGAGTTCAATCCCTTCGACTGCTGGATCTGGCTGGAGTTCAGCTCAGTACCTTCACTGATCGAACGCCAGTACATCGAGGAGATCTTCGACTCCTGGTTCTACCTGGGCAAGCTGGGGGGCTTCAACGCCGAGAATCTCCAGGTCCAGGACGAGGGTCTGGAACTCAGTTACATGAACTACGATGCGGATGCGGCCGAGCGCAGCCTGCAGTCGCCCATGCACAACATGGGGGAGCTGGAGTATCAGGGCACCTGGGCCCGGTGCTGGTTTGACCTGGGCACCAGCGATGCGATCGCCCTGGATGTGCTGATCAATGCCCTCCACGGCTTCAACCGCGAGTACGTGGCCCTGGAGCGGGTGATTCTGGGCGGTGAGAATGAGGACTGGCCTACGCCCCATGGCGGTGGCGAGGCGATCTTCCAGGACTGAGCGGTTACAGGGTCGGCAGACGACGGGTGCCGGTGAGCATCAACGCCAGCTTCTCCTGCTGCAGGGGGGTCAGCAGACGCCGCAGCTGACCCAGCAGTTCCGCCTGCAGGTGCCGCAGGTTGGTCTGGGTCTGATTGAGGCGCTGCTGCAGCCGCTGACGCTCGGCGGTGGCCGTCGGCCGGGCCAGGGCCTGCCGGTGCCGCTGGCTTTCATGGCGCATCGCCAGCAGCTTCGGCTGGTAGGTGGCTCGCAGCTGCTGCAGCCGTTGCTGCTGTCCGGGACTGAGGGCCAGCACCTGCACCACCTGGGGCGGCAGTGTCGGCGCGGGTGGGGGCGCAGAACGGAGCGGCAGCGCGGATAGCCCCAGCCAGAGCCCCATCAGCATCAGGCTGGCGAAACGACCGACATCCATGCGAGTCCTCCCAGGTCAGCAGATTCGGGGCAGTTGCTCTCCGCTGAGCATTTCCAGGATGCGGCGGGAGCCGTAGGCGGTTTCCAGAATCACGGGCGCAGAGGTGGGTGCCGTCACCTGACCAATCCGGCGGGCATCGGTGAACCCGTTGCGACCCAGGATGCCCAGGGCTCGGGGCACATCGGTCATCGGCAGGATGATCACTGCCCGGCCCTCACAGGCCACCTGCCAGGGGTCCAGACCCAGCAGTTCGCAGGCGGAGGCCACGCCCGGGTCCAGCGGGATCTCCGGCTCCCGGATGGTCATCCCCACCCCGGCGGCGATCGCGATCTCGTTCAGGGCGCTGGCCAGCCCCCCCCGGGTCAGATCCCGCAGGCAGTGGATCTCCAGGTCGGCGGCAAACAGCGGGTTGATCACCGCTTGCAGACTGGCACAGTCACTGGCGATCGCCGTTTCGAATTCCAGCCCGTCCCGGGCCGAGATCACCGCGATGCCATGGCGCCCCAGATCTCCCGTCACCAGAATGGCGTCCCCCGGCTGCACCCGCCGCGGATGAATCTCCCGGCCCGCAGGCACCCGCCCCACCCCGCTGGTGGTCAGGTAGCAGCCGTCGGCTTTGCCCCGTTCGACGACCTTGGTGTCACCGGTGGCGATCGCCACCCCGCAGGCGGCGGCGGCCGCTGCCATGGCGTCGACAATCCGTTCCAGGCGGGCCTGCTCGAAACCCTCCTCAAGGATGAAGGCAGCACTCAGGGCCAGGGGCTCGGCTCCCGCCATCAGCAGGTCATTGACGGTCCCGTAGACCGCCAGCTCGCCGATGTTGCCCCCGGGAAACTCCAGGGGCCGGACAACGTAACCATCGGTGGTGAAGGCGAAGCGTTCCGTGCCCAGGGGGTGCACAGCGGCATCGTGCGCCTGCCGGGGATCGCCCCCCAGTCGGGGCAGGAAGAGCTGTTCGAGCAGGCGCTGAGCCTTGTGACCGCCGCCGCCGTGGGCAAGCTGGATGCGATCGCCGTCCCCTCCCGGCAGGGGACAGTGGAGTTCGAAACCGGACATCAGGCCACCTGGGCTGGACGGTAGCGATAGTAGGCGGCGCAGGCCCCTTCCGACGAGACCATCGGGGCACCCAGGGGATGTTCGGGGCGGCAACCGGACCCGAATTCAGGACATTGGTTGGGCCGCAGCTGACCACAGAGCACCTGGCCACAGGGAGATGAAGGACTGGCGAGGACCTCACCGCCGAGCCCGAAACGGTGCAGGGCATCGAACCGGGCATAGGCCGGACGCAGCCCGAGGCCGCTGGCCGGGATGACACCGATGCCACGCCAGACGCGGGCTACCGGCTCGAATACCTGGGCGACCCGTGCCCGTGCCGCTCGGTTCCCGGCGGAGTTGACGGCCCGGGCGTAGTGATTCTCCAGTTCGGCCCGGCCCTGCTCGAGTTGGGTGACAGCCGCCAGCAGCCCCCGCAGCAGATCCACCGGTTCAAAGCCGGTAACGATCACCGGCCGTCGATGCTGATGGGCGATCGCCCCGTACTCGTCCGTCCCCATGACCGAGCAGACGTGCCCGGCGGCCAGAAAGGCCTGCACCCGACAGTCGGGGTCGGCCAGCAGAGTAGCCATCGCCGGGGGAACCCGCACGTGGGCCGTCAGCAGCGACAGATTGCGCAACCCCAGCGCTTCAGCCTGGATCACCGCCAGTGCGGTGGTCGGCGCCGTGGTCTCGAAGCCCACCGCAAAGAACACCACCTGGCGCAGCGGATGGGCCTGGGCCAGAGCGATGGCATCCAGCGGGGAGTAGAGGATGCGCACGTCCGCCCCCTGGCTGCGGGCCGCCAGCAGACTGCTACCCTCGCTGCCGGGAACCCGCAGCATGTCGCCGAAGGAGCAGAGCATCACCTCCGGCTGCCGGGCCAGGGCGATCGCCTGGTCCACCGTTTCGGCCGCCGTCACGCAGACCGGGCAGCCTGGGCCGTGAATCAGCGTCAGGGAGGGAGGCAGCAGGTCGAGCAGGCCGTGGCGCAGCAGGCTGTGGGTCTGCCCTCCGCAGATCTCCATCACCGTCCAGGGTCGTGTGCAGCGGTCGGCCAGACGGGCCAGCAGGGCCTGAACGGCGGCAGGATCGCGGTAGGGTTGCAGGCTCTGCATCACAGCGACGGGGATGATGGCTCAATCAGCGTAGGGTGGCCCTGCCATCCCACGGATTTTCTTAAGCAAGTTCCCCGACCTGCACCCTGGCAGCGCCTCAGGCCCGACCGGTGAGCTGCTGCAGGGCCAGACCGGGGTCATCTTGCCGGACCAGGGTTTCCCCCACCAGCACGGCCCCGGCCCCAGCGGCTTCCACCCGCTGCAGGTCATCCCAGGTGACCATCCCCGACTCACTCACCAGCAGCAGATCCCGCTGCCGGAAGGTCTCGCCATGACGGCGCATCAGGTGCTCGGTGACTCCCAGGTCGGTGACGAAGGTCTTGAGATTACGATTGTTGATCCCGATCAGGGTGATCTCCTCAACCGCCAGCACCCGCTCCAGTTCCTCCTGACTGTGGACCTCCACCAGGGCGGTCATCCCGAGGCTGTGGATGATCTTCGTGAAGTAGCTCAGGTCCTGATCCGAGAGGATGGCGGCGATCAGCAGCACCGCATCCGCCCCGTGGGCCCGGGCCTTGTAGATCTGGTAGGGGTAGATGACGAATTCCTTGCACAGCAGCGGAATCTCCACCGCCTCACGGATGCGGCGCAGGTTTTCGAAACCGCCCTGGAAGAACTTCTCGTCGGTCAGCACCGAGATGCAGGCAGCCCCGTTGGCGGCGTAGGCCTGGGCGATCGCCACCGGGTCGAAGTCCTCCCGGAACAGCCCCTTGCTGGGGGAGGCCTTTTTGACCTCGGCAATCACTGCCGGACGGGTCGGGCCCTGGCGCAGGGCCCCCAGGAAATCGCGGGCCGCCGGAGCCGCCATCGCCTGCTGGCGCAGCTGCTGCAGACTCACCTGCTCGCGCCAGGCGGCCACCTCCCGCTCCTTGTACCAGACAATCTCCTCGAGGATGTGACTGGGACTGGCCCCCGGCACTTTCACCTGAAAGGTGAGGCTACTGACGTGGACGGCGGGATTGGGCGGGCGACGGCGGATTTCCATGGGTCAGCGGCAAAGGGAAAAACAGAAGCCGCCGTCATTGGGGATCGGCGGCAGGGGTTGGCAATCAGCCTAGGCGATCGCGTGGGCGGCCTGCTTGTAAGCCGCTTCCACCACTTCACTGAGGGTGGGGTGGGTGTGAACTTCGAAGGCCAGCTGCTTCACCGACTGACGGCGGGCAACGGCGTTGGCGATCTCCTGAATCAGATCGGCCGCGTGCAGACCGTACAGGTGCGCTCCCAGCACCTCACCGCTGTCCTTGCGGATGATCAGCTTCAGGAAGCCGTCGCTGTCCAGCTCCGCCAGGGCCTTGGAGTTGGCCTTGAAGTAGCTGCGCACGGTGGCGAGTTCGAAACCTTCCTCGGCGGCCAGGGCCTTGGCGTCCGCTTCGCTGAGGCCGACGTTGGCAATTTCCGGGTGGGTAAAGGTGGCCGCAGGAATGCTGCGGTAGTCCACCGCCCGTTCGTGACCGACGATGTTCTCGATCGCCACGACGCCCTGGGCAGCGGCCGTGTGGGCCAGCATCATCTTGCCGGTGACATCGCCAACGGCCCAGAGGTGAGGGACAGGCTGACCATCGCGCAGCACCCGCATGTGGTCATCCACATCGATGAAACCGCGGCGATCGGGGGTGACGGCCACGGTCTCCAGGCCCAGCCCCTTGCTGACCGGCACCCGTCCGGTGCAGACCAGAACGGCGTCCACTTCCAGCACTTCCACGGGTTCGCGGGTCTTGAAATCCACCAGTTCAATCCGCACCGGTGAACCCGGGGTGATCTTCTGGGCGAGGACGCCGGTCTTGGTTTCGATATCCCGGCCATCGATCAGGTTACGGGCGGCCAGCTTGGCGATGTCGGGGTCGAAGGTGGGCATCACCCGATCCATCGCCTCGATCATCGTCACCTCGCAGCCGAGGGCGGTGTAGATATCGGCAAACTCCAGACCGATGACGCCACTGCCGATGATCGCGATCCACTGGGGCAGGGACTCCAGCTTCAGGGAGTCATCGCTGGTGAAGACGGTCTTGCCGTCGATTTCGATGCCGGGGGGCACCATCGGCTCGGAACCGGTCCCGAGAATCACATCCTTGGCGGTGACGGTGCGGATACTGCCGTCGGCGGCCTTGACGTTCACCTTCTGAGGACCGGCAAGGCTGCCCCAACCTTCGAGGATGTCGCAGCCGAGGCGCTTGAGGGAGTTGGTGAGGTTACCCCGCACGGTGCTGACCAGGTTGGCGGCGTGGTCGGCGATCGCCTGGCGGTCGAAGCTGATCGGACCGGCCTGGATACCAAACTTGCTCAGGTGCTCGCGATCGCTCAGTTCACGCACCCGTCCGGCGGCGGCCAGTAGGGCCTTGGATGGGACGCAACCGCGGTTGACGCAGGTGCCGCCCATCTCCCGGGCCTCAACGATGGCCACCTTCAGGCCGTGCTCGCAGGCATGTTTGGCAGCGTCGAAGCCACCGTACCCGGCACCGATGACGACGACATCGTAGTCGAACTGGCTCACGACCCTCTCCTGGCGCGTAACTCGGCCGATGAATGAAGGTTCATTCTCCGCTGTGGCCGCCCGCGGCGGCAAGCCGCTGCCGACGGGCCTCGTAGAGCAGCAGCGCCCCGGAGATAGCCACGTTCAGGGACTCGACCCCCACCGCCTGGGGAATGGTGACGGCACAGTCCGCCAGGGCCGCCAGCTGCTCCGAGAGCCCAGCGCCTTCGTTGCCGAGCAGAATCACCGTCGGTCGGGCCAGATCCGTATCCCATAAACTGTGGCTGGCCCGGGGCAGGGTGGCGGCGATCTGCATCCCGGCAGCTTGGCACTGGCGCAGGGTCACAGCCAGGTCCGGGCTGAGGCCGACGGGCTGGCGGAATCGGTGGCCGCCGGCGTTGCCGCTGGCGTGCCG
>CAWUMD010000015.1:0-17907 GCA_963923365.1 uncultured bacterium | reverse complement strand
ACACAAGGAGTATCGTCGGCAGCGTCAGATGTGTATAAGAGACAGGTCCTGCGGGCCGAGCTCACCTGCCGTCAGTTCTCGCCCATCCTGCCGGGCAACTACGAGCAGACCAGCTATCCCCTGGCCGTCTTCCGCTGGCAGGCCCACAACCCCACCGATGCCCCCCTCACCCTCAGCCTGCTGGTGAGCTGGGAGAACCTCTGCGGCTGGTTCACCAACACCGACGCCGCACCGGAGGTGGTCTACCGCGACGACGGCAGCCCGGTCTACAACTACGTGCCCGCCATCGGCCGCAGCGAAGGCGCCCGCAACCGCCGCCTGGACCGGGATGGTCTGGTAGGGCTGCTGCTGGAGAAGCCCTGGACCGGCGCACCCAGCGAAGGGGACGGTCAGTGGGCGATTGCCACCCGTCCGTCCGCCGGACTGGAGATCTTCCGCCTCGACCGCTGGAATCCGGTCGGGGATGGCAGCGAGGTCTGGAGCCCGTTCGCAGCGGACGGATCTCTGACGGATCGTGCGGACGAGACCCCCGCCGCCGCCGGGGAACGGATTGCCGGGGCGATCGCCCTGCGCTTCACCCTGCAACCGGGGGAAACCCGCGAGATTCCCGTGGTGGTGGCCTGGGACCTGCCATTGACCGAGTTCGCCCGGGGGGTGTCCTATCCCCGCCGCTACACGGACTTCTTCGGGCGCGAGGGCCACAACGCCGCCGCGATCGCCGCCGCCGGTCTGCACCACTACGCCGACTGGGAAGCCCGCATCGAAGCCTGGCAGCAGCCGATTCTTGAGCGGACCGACCTGAGCGACACCTTCAAGCTCGGGCTGTTCAACGAACTCTACGACCTCTGCAGCGGCGGCAGCCTCTGGACCGCCGCCACGGAGCGCGACCCCGTCGGTCAGTTCGCAGTGCTGGAGTGCATCGACTACGCCTGGTACGAAAGCCTGGACGTACGCCTCTACGGGGCCTTCGGCCTGATGATGCTCTGGCCGGAACTGGAAAAGGCGGTGATGCGAGCCTTCGCCCGGGCCATTCCCGCCGCAGACGATCGCACCCGCGTGATCGGCTACTGGTTCACCATCGGCCAGGAGAGCCCCCTGGCTACCCGCAAGCTGACCGGAGCCACGCCCCACGACCTCGGGGCCCCCAACGAGCATCCCTGGGAGTCGACCAACTACACCGGTTACCAGGACTGCAATCTCTGGAAGGATCTGGGCTGCGACTTCGTGCTCCAGGTCTGGCGTGACTACCGGCTCGGCGGCGATGGCGATCGCCACTTCCTCAAGGACTGCTGGCCCGCCGCCGTCCAGGCCCTGCGCTACCTCAAGGCCTTCGACCTGGACAACGACGGTATTCCCGAGAACAGCGGCGCCCCGGACCAGACCTTCGACGACTGGCGCCTGCAGGGCATCAGTGCCTACTGCGGCGGTCTCTGGATCAGCGCCCTGGAGGCGGCCCTGGCGATCGCGACAGAACTGGAGGGCTGGCACGGCATCGACCCGGCGGATGTGGCGGACTTTCGCCTCTGGCTGGAGCAGGCCCGGGCCCTCTATCAGCCCACCCTCTGGAATGGCCGCTACTACCGCCTCGACAGCGGCAGCGGCAGTGAGGTGGTGATGGCGGACCAGCTCTGCGGCGATTTCTACAGCCGTCTGCTCGGTCTGCCGGAACTGGTGCCCGCCGACTGCGCCCGCTCGGCCCTTGAGACCGTCTACGATGCCTGCTTCCTGAAGTTCCACGACGGTCGCTTCGGCATCGCCAACGGCCTGCTGCCGGATGGCAGCCCCGTCGACCCCAAGGGCACACATCCGCTGGAGGTCTGGACCGGGATCAACTTCGGTATCTGTGCCTACCTGCTGCAGCTGGGCTACCGGGAGCAGTGCTTCCGGGTCGCCGAGACCGTGGTCCGCCAGGTCTACGAGAACGGCCTGCAGTTCCGCACCCCCGAAGCAATCACCGCCAACGCCACCTTCCGGGCCAGCCACTACCTGCGGCCGATGGCCATCTGGGGCATCTACGGCGTCCTCACGGACTTCGCCCCGGTGGTGTGAGGGGGCTACGGTTCCTAAACTGAGGCTGTAGGCCAGACTCTCAGCCCAAGGACCATCCGTCATGGGAATCGAGCAGCTAATCCGCCAGTTCCGGACGCTACCCGCCGACAAACAGGTGGAAGTACTGGATTTCGTCGCGTTCCTGGCGCAGCGGCATGGGCGACCTCAGCCGTTACCCGAGGATGCGGCCGAAGCAGACGCATTCCATCGCCTCTCGCTCCAGGCCGCTCTGGCGGACATGGCGGATGAACCGGAACTCTACAGTCCTACGGATCTGCAGGAGCAGTGGTGACACCACGAACAGCCGGTCAGATTGTGCTGGTTGAGTTCCCGTTTACGGACCTCAGCCACAGCAAGTATCGACCGGTACTGCTGCTGCGCCCTGCCTCCCGCCGGTACGCGGACTGGGTAGTGTGCATGATTTCCTCCCGGCTGCACCAGGTGGATCCCGAAATCGATGAGGTTCTTCAGCCTGAGGATCCTGACTTTGGAACCTCCGGCCTGAAGGTTACCAGTCTGATCCGACTCTCCCGTCTGGCGGTGATTGCCGAGTCCCAGATGCTGGGACTGCTGGGGACGCTCTCCCAACAGCGGCTGCACCAGCTACGTCAACGGCTGGGCCGCTGGCTGACTGACGATTGAGGCTGCACCAACACTCAACGCACGACTGCAGACCCGGGGGAGACGGGTGAGATCGAAGTGGGCGATCGCCCAGGCCAGCAGCTCTCCCTGGCTATCCAGATCTGCCGGGGGGTGCAGGTCGAGGAACGTCAGCGCTGCCCGGATCTGCTGCGGGGCCTGAGCGGGCTGGAGCGGTTGGGCCAGGGTCTGCTTGCTCAGCTTCTGCCCGGCCACCGTGGCCACCGGCAGGTGGGCGTAGACCGGCGTCGGCAGCCCCAGCAGTTGCTGCAGCGCCACCTGTCGCGGCGTCGACGGCAGCAGGTCCGCCCCCCGCACCACGTGGGTCACGCCCTGATCCGCATCGTCGAGGACTGTCGCCAGGTGGTAGGCATAGACACCATCGGCCCGGCGCAGTACGAAATCCCCCACGTCCACTGCCAGATCCTGACGGTAGTCACCCTGAACCCGATCGGGGACAGTCACGGGCGGCAGATCCGCCACGCATAGCCGCTGGGCCCGCCCCTCGCGATCCAGAGCGCGCTCCCGACAGAGCCCCGGGTAAATCCAGGCGCCCTCCTCGGAGCGGGGCAGGTGCAGCGCCGCCAGCCGGGAGCGGGAACAGTCACAGCCGTAGAGCCGCCCCTGGGCATGGAGCTGATCAAGGGCAGCGGCATAGCGATCGCCGCGCTGAGACTGGCACCACACCTCCCCCTCCCAGGTCAGTCCGAAGGCCTCGAGGGTCTGCAGAATCCGGTCGGCGGCCCCGGGCACCACGCGAGGGGTGTCGACGTCATCGATGCGCACCAGCCAGCGGCCCCCGGCAGCCCGCACCTGCAGCCAACTACCCAGGGCCGCCACCAGCGACCCGAAGTGCAGATCCCCGCTCGGGGTCGGGGCAAAGCGGCCCACCACCGTCATCGCTGCGAACTCTCCCGGAACCGACCGATTCTAACCAGTAGGATCGGGGGCATTCCCCAGGCCCGTTGCCATGCTGCGATCGCTGCTGCCCCTGCTGCTCACCCTGCTCTGCTGGCTGCCCCTGGCGGGCCCGGCGATCGCCAGCATCCACACCTACCCGGAAGCGGAGGGACGGACGATGGTGCGATCGCTACAGACCCTGCGCGACAGCCGCGACCGGGCCTGGCAGCTGGTCTTCTTCCAGCGACGCCAACCGGGACAGGTACTGCAGACAGAACTGCGGCTGGTGGGCTTTCCCGGGTTGCGCCTCAGCCATCCCCAGGCCCTGACGGTCCGCACCGGCTTCGGCCAGCGGTGGCAGGCCCCGGATGACTTCGAGCGGGAGCCGAACCTGACCACCAACGTCGGCCAGTACGATCTGGCCCAGGTGATCACCGAGCTGGAGGGTAGCCCAGCCCTGGAACTGGAACTGCCCGAGGACCGGCTGCAGCTGACGGTGCCGCCGTTCATCATCCGGGAATGGCAGCGCCTGACGGACACTCCGAGTTGAGGGTGCAGCGACGCTGAAGTCGTATAAGTAGATACGACCCGTTCCCTGAAGCCCCGATGAACGACCTCGCCGCCTGGCTGATTGCGCCCCTGGGAGGCTACCTGCTCGGCTCCCTGCCCACCGGCTATCTGGTCGGCCGCACCCTCAAGGGCATCGACATCCGCGAGCACGGGTCGGGCTCCACCGGCGCCACCAATGTGCTGCGCACCCTGGGTAAAGGGCCGGGGCTGTTCACCTTCGCCGTCGATATCCTCAAGGGCAGTCTGGCGGTGGCCCTGACCCAGAACTGGCTGGCAGCGGGACTTGATCCCCAGACGGCAGCCTGGCTGGCAGCGATCGCGGGCATGATGGCTATCCTCGGCCACAGCAAGCCGGTCTGGCTGGGCTGGAAGGGCGGTAAGTCCGTGGCCACAGGCCTGGGCCTGCTGCTGGCCATGAACCTGCCCGTCGGGCTGGCGGGCTTCGGTTTCTTCCTGCTCACCCTGGCCCTATTCCAGATCGTCTCGCTGGGCTCGATCGTGGCCGCCGCCAGCGTGATCGTGATGATGCTGGTCAGCAGCCCCTACCTGGCTTACAAGCTGTTTGCCGTGCTGGCCTGCGGCTTCATCATCTGGCGCCACCGCAGCAACATCGACCGCCTGCGCCAGGGCAAGGAACCGAAGATCGGCCAGAAACTGGACGCCTGAGAACCGGAGAATTACGTCGTCCGGTTCTCAGATCAACCTCAGCGCCCCAGTTCCACCGAGCGGTCCTTGGCCGCCTTCACGGCCTCGATCAGGGCCGAGCGCAGACCCCGCGCCTCCAGTTCCGCCACCCCGGCGATGGTAGTGCCGCCGGGGCTGGTGACCTGGTCCTTGAGCAGGGCCGGGTGCAGATTGCCATCCCGGATCAGGGTGGCGGTGCCCAGGACGGTCTGCAGGGCCAGCTGCTGGGCGATCGCCCGGGGCAGACCCGCTGCCACGCCGCCATCGGCGAGGGCCTCGACCACCAGGGCCACGTAGGCCGGGCCGGAGCCCGACAGGCCAGTGACCGCATCCATCATCGACTCGGGCACTTCGACCACCGAGCCCACCGCTTCGAAGATCTCCCGGGCCAGGGCGATCGCTTCGGAGTCGGCATGGCGACCAGCAGCGATCGCCGTCATCCCGGCCCCCACCGTCGCGGGCGTATTGGGCATGGCCCGCACCACCGCCGCCGCCGGGAAGGCCGCCTCCAGCCGGGCCAGGGGGGTTCCCGCCAGAATCGAGAGCACCAGCTGACCGGCCCCCGGGCGATGGGCCAGCGACTGCACCACGGGGTCGAACAGCTGCGGCTTGATCGCCAGCATCACCACATCGGCCCGGGCTGCCTCGCTGTTGGCATCGGTCACCTGCACCCCGTAGCGCTGGGCCAGCTGGTCCCGCCGGGCTGCCACCGGTTCGCTGACCAGAATGGCCTCGGGCAGGTAGACTTCGGTGGCCAGCAGGCGCGAGAGCAGCGCCTCACCCATCACGCCACCACCAATCAGGCTGAAACTCGTCACATCATTGCTCCGCACAGATTCCCAGCATAAAAAAAGCAGGGTGCCGTAGCACCCCGCCCGATTCAATCGCGGAGAAATCTATTGGCCGATGGCGAAGGGCACCGCCTGGCTGGCCCAGCTGGGAGCCGACGACGTCAGGCCGGAACGCAGCGGGCTGGCAGGCTCGGACTGCAGTTGGCCGTCTTCCTGGTACTGCACGTTCACGCAGTTGGGAGCGAACAGGAAGATGCTCTCGTCGATCCGTTCCTGATGGCCATCGATGGCGAAGGTGGCACCGGCGACGAAGTCGACCGCTCGCTGAGCCTGATCAGGATCCATCAGGGTCAGATTGAGGACCACGGACTTGCGATCGCGCAGGGCCTGAACCACCTGGGGCATCTCATCGAAGGAGCGGGGCTTCTTGATGATCATGTCGGAGGCACTGCCGGTCAGGCCAGGGAGGCCGATCACATTGCTGGTAACACTGTTGTCGGAGGTGGCGGTCAGACGGCTGGAGCGGCGGGCGGTACGAGCAGCAGGAGCCGGTGCGGCGTCCAGTTCCTCTTCACCCTCGTAGTACTCATCGTCATACTCGTAGGAGTCGTTGACGCCCAGGACATCCTTGATCTTGCCGAAAATAGACACTGCACACACTCCTCGAAAACCGTAAAAACATACCCGGCATTTCACCCAAGGAGCAGTGCAGTGGGATACAAATGCAGGGTTTGGGTGGGAAGACGAACCATTTGTATCACAGGCTTACCCGCTTTCCGAGAATTTGCGGGAATCTTTCCCTTAACTTCAACTTGCCATCCTCAACGGCGGCCGAACAGGACCGTGCCCAGACGCACACAGGTACTACCCTCGGCGATCGCCCAGTCGAAGTCCCCGGACATGCCCAGAGACAACTCCTCCATCCGCAGCCGCTGCCAGGGCCCGGTCGCGATCTCGCTCGCCAGTTGGCGGGCCTCGGCGAACACCGCCCGAGTTTCGGCCTCCGTCAGGCCAAGGGGTGGAATCGCCATCAGCCCACGGATGCGGACATGCTCCAGGGCATCCAGGTCCGGCAGGGCGGCCCGCAGTTCCGCCGGATCCCAGCCACCCTTGTTCGGGTCGGGACGCAGCTTCACCTGCAGCAGCAGGGTGGGCGATCGCCCCAGCTCCACTGCCAGACGATCCAGGCGCCGGGCCAGCTCCAGACTGTCCAGCGAGTGAATCCAGTCGAACTGCTGGACAGCTTTACGGGCCTTGTTGCTCTGCAGAGGGCCAAGCAGATGCCAGATTGCGCCCGGCAGCTCTCCCAGGTCCTCCGCCTTGGCGATCGCCTCCTGGACCCGGTTCTCACCGAAGTCGCGCAGGCCAAGGTCGTAGGCGGCGCGCACCACCTCGGCGCTGTGGGTCTTGGTGACGGCAATCAGCCGCACTCCCGCGGGCATCTGCGATCGCAGGGCGGCCAGACGCGCCGCCAGGCTGGACGAATCCGGCAGAGACATCAGAGGAAGGTCTGGCGGTAGATCGTCTCCAGTTTATGAACTTCAGCCGGGGGCAGGGTGCGACGCACGACCCGCACCCGGGCCTCGAACAGACTGCGGGCCTCGTTGCGCGTCACCGCCTCGAAGCTGGTGCCCGGGCCTTCGAAGCTAACCCGGAAGAACAGGCGCTGGGCGTAGAGGGTGGCAAACAGCTGGGTCGTGCCATCCAGGTCACAGAGCTGGTAGAGGAGCCCGAAGTTGGGATGGTTGATGTAGCTTTCGGCGCCCATGCCAGCAGTGTGAAACGCTGAGGTTAAACCTACCATGCAGGGGAATCCGGCTCTAGCTGGTCGCGCCGCCCCAGATCAGCCGCAGGCCAACGCCCAGACCCAGCAGCCCCAGGGCCAGCCAGTCACCCCCCTGCAACTGCAGCAGATGCCAATTGCTGCCCTGCCGATCGACGACGGTGAAGCCCCGCACCTGCATGCCCAGGGCAATCTGCTCGGCCCGCAGCAGCAGGTTACGCAGCAGTCGCTCCACCACCCGGAACCAGATGCGCAGACTGCGCTGCCAACCCAGCTTGTTCCAGTTGATCGCCCGGGTGCGGATGGAGCGGATCAGGTTCTGGGCCTCCTCCAGCACCAGCGGGATGAAGCGCAGCGCCAGGGTGAGGGTCAGCGCCAGTTCCGCCACCGGCAGTCCGAAACGGCGCAGGGGCAGCAACAGCAGTTCGATCCCGGCGGTGATTTCCTCCGGAGCCGTGGTCAGCAGCATCAGGGAAGTGCTGAAGATCACCGTGAACAGCAGCGTGCTGCTGCGGATGCCCAGGGCCAGGGACTGGCGGTTGATGCGGATCGGACCCAGCTCCACGAGCCGGAACCGATAGTCGCTGGCCGCTGGCAACGGGTCGGCCTGGCTCGGCTTGCCCGCACTGGCAGGCAGAAGAGACAGGGGGAAGGGACGGCTGACCACAGTCGGGGCCGTCAGTTCCGCCCCCGGCGATCGCGGCTGGCTGCGGATGGTGGGGCCGTCGGGCAGAATCGCTGTCAGGCCGAAGACCAGCAGCGCCAGCCCGGCGAGCCACCCCGCCTGGGCCTTGAGGGAGCGCCAGGGCAATCCGGACGCGAAGGCGATCGCCAGCAGAACAGCCAGCAGGGCCACTCGCCAGACCTCACTGGCCAGGACGGGGGTGATCAGAAACAGCATCAACCAGGCCAGCTTCACCCGGGGGTCAAGACGGTGAAGCCAGGTCTGGGGGTGCTCCAGGTAAAGACCTAGGGGGAGCGATCGCAGCAGATCCATGCAACGAGGCTACTACACCCGCGTGGCCCGGTTGGCGCTGCGCTCGGTGTCACGGCCCTTCTTGCCCCGCCAGAACAGGCGCAAGGGCGTGCCCCGGAAGCCAAGGCTCTCGCGGAACTGGCGCTCGATGTAGCGGCGGTAGCCATCGCCGAACAGTTTCGGATCGTTGACGAACAGGGTGATCGTCGGCGGCTGAGCCGTCACCTGGGTGCCGTAGTAGATTCGGCCCTGGCGACCCTGGCGGGTGGTGGGCGGCGTCCGCCAGGAGACGGCATCCTCCAGCACCTCGTTGATCACGGAGGTGGTGACCCGACGCCGGTGCTGCTCCACCGCCGCTTCCGCCAGCCCGAGGATCTTCTCGACCCGCTGGCCAGTCATGGCGCTGACGAAGATCATCTCGGCCCAGTCGAGGAAGTAGAGCTTGGCGCGCAGTTCCCGCTCAACCTCGTAGATGGTGACCGAGTCCTTCTCCACCGCGTCCCACTTGTTGATGACGATGATGCAGGCACGGCCGTCCTCCTCGATCCGCCCGGCCAGCTTCTGGTCCTGCTCGGTGACGCCATCGAGGGCGTCGATCACCAGCAGACAGACATCCGCCCGGCGGATCGCCTTGAAGCTGCGGTTGATCCCGAAGAACTCAGCCCCGTACTCGACGCTGCGCTTCTTGCGGATCCCGGCAGTGTCGATCAGGCGGTAGCGGCGATCGCCCCGCTCGATCATCGTGTCGATGGCATCGCGGGTGGTGCCGGAGATCGGACTGACGATGGAGCGCTTCTGGCCGATAAAGGCGTTGAGCAGACTCGACTTACCGACGTTAGGACGGCCGATGATCGCCATGCTGATCTCGGCATCCTCCTCACTGTCATCCACCGGCGGCAGGTGCTCCACCGCCCGGTCGAGGATCTCACCGGTGCCGTTGCCATGGATACCGGAGAAGGGCAGCGGTTCGCCGAGACCGAGACTCCAGAACTCGGCCGCCATTGCCAGTCCCTTGTCCGGCGACTCGCACTTGTTGACGCCCAGGATCACCGGTACGTTCTGCAAACGCAGCCACTCGGCGATCGCCTCGTCCGCTGCGGTCACCCCGGCCTGACCATCAACGACCATGATCGCCGCCGAAGCTTCCGTCAGAGCCAGTTCCGCCTGTTCGCGGATCAGGGGCAGAAATTCCGTTTCGTCATCGAAGACCAGACCGCCGGTGTCAACCACCAGAAAATCCCGGTCCAGCCAGAAGGCTTCCTGATAGGTGCGATCGCGGGTCACCCCCGGCTCGTCATGGACGATCGCTTCCCGGCTGCCCGCCAGGCGATTGACCAGGGTGGATTTGCCCACATTGGGGCGGCCGATGATGGCCAGTACGGGCAGCGGCATGACAGGGGTCGAACGCAAACCCCCATTCTATCGAGCCATTCGCCCCTAACGTCGGCGGTAGGCCAGCAGCCAGCTGACGATGGTGGCTCGTCGGGTCAGCCGGGGAATCAGCTGGCCGATGGGATAGCCCTTGAATTTCAGCTCTTCCTTGAGCAGCTGCTTGTATTCGGCGGGAATCGAGCGGGTCAGCTTCACCGTCGCCGGACGGCTCTCGATGAAATTCGGCGGGGTCGGATACTCCTCCCGCCAGTGGGGGTCAGCCTGATCACCGGACCAGAGACCGGTTTCGGGATCCCTGACATAACCAATCGCCTGCCAGACCAGGGCCATAGCCCTTTCGTCCGACAGGCGATCGTCAAGGATGTCCCAGAGGGTGGCGTCCGTGAGGGGCGGCAGCTCCGGGGGGGTCATCGGTCTAGCGGCGGACGCCTTCGGCGGCCAGACGATAGGATTCGACATCGTTGCCGTAGCTGATCGGGAAGACCGCTTCGACGTTCTCATGGGGACGGGGGATGATCACCCAGGTCTTGAGTTCACCGCCGGGGGTGTTGTTGGCCGCTTCGATGCCGGCCTCCATGGCGGTCTTCACTTCGGAGACGTCACCGCGGATGTTAACGGCAAAGCGGGCACTACCGGCGCGCATGTAGCTGACCACGGTAATCCGACCCGCCTTCACCATGGCGTCAGCCGCGGCCAGAATCGGGGGGAAGCCGAGGGTTTCCAGAGAGCCGATGGCCTGCTGGGACATGGTTGAACTCCTTCCTGTCGATGAATAGTTTACGGGAAAGGGGGATCGCCCCCAAGCCTCCGATCACGGGAAGTTCGGGAAGCCCGAACACCGCCCTCAGATGCGGAAGATTTCCGATTCGGGCACGTAGTCGATCGGGAGGACCGTCTCGAGGTTCTCCGGCGGATTCGGGACGATGTACCAGTTGATCACCTTGCCGCCGAAGGTCTCATCCACCGCAGCCAGACCCGCTTCCATGGACTGGTTCACTTCGGACACCGGCCCGCGGATGGAGACGAAGAACTGGGCCCGCTCGGCCATACCGTACTGGGCGATCGCCACGCGACCGGCCTTGACCATCGCATCGGCCGCCGCCACGACGGGGGGGAATCCATCGGTCTGAATGACGCCAACCGCAATAGGCATGGGTGAAAGTCCGTTCGTGGAACTCAGGATCGGTCGCAGGTAGGGAAACCCGCAGGGTTCATTGTATCGGTCCGGGGTGCCGGAACTGATATAGTTGAAAGCGACTCGGACCCACGCGGTTACGACGCCCAAATCTGGTCAGGACCGGAAGGTAGCAGCCATACGGGATGCTCGTGACAGGCGTGGACTCCGGGTCTCTTTTTTTGGCCGAATGCCACCGCTATTCTGAGGGCAGCCGCGGTGCAGGAGGCATCTCCATGAGCAATGAACAACCGGGCAGCCTCAACGACTGGCTGCAGAAGGGGCTGTACCTGGGGGTCGGAGTCGTCTCCAGCCTGCCGGATCTGGTGAAGGGCGATCGCCTTCGGGATCTGAGCGATCAGGCTACCCGCCTCGTCGAGTCACTGGTGGAGCGAGGGGAACTGACCACGGCGGAAGCCCGCCAGACCCTCGATGAACTACTGCGGCAGGCGGGGGTGAACCCTGACAGCCCCGGTGGTGCGCCCCCCGAACCAGAGCGGCCAATCGAAATTCGGGTGGAAGCGGTGGAACCGGCCCAGGCTCAACCAGCATCCCAATCGGAGGCAGACCTGCAGGCTCTACGCGACGAGATCGCCCGCCTGCGCAACGAACTGGACCACCTGGAAGGCCCGGGAGCCTGAAGACAGCGAGGGGGAGCGGTAACGCTCCCCCTCAGCTCCGATCTCATCAACAGCGCCCCAGACGTCAGGGCTGGTTGCGGCGGCGTTGCAGAAACTCGGGAATGCTCAGACCCGTATCCACCGCCGGGCGGGCCACCGGTGCACTGCGGGTGGGAGAACCGAAGGCATCGAAGCTGGACGGGCCGGGTTGGCGATCGGAACTGAAGCCGGTGGCGATCACCGTAATCCGGATCTCGCCTTCCAGGCGCTCGTCGATCACCGCCCCGAAGATGATGTTGGCGTCGGGGTCCACCACTTCGTAGATGGCATCGGCCGCTGCATTCACTTCGTGCAGGGTCAGGTCGCGACCGCCGGTGATGTTGAAGACCACACCGCGGGCGCCCTCGATGGAAGACTCCAGCAGCGGCGAGGAAATGGCGGCCTGGGCTGCTTCCCGAGCTCGGGACTTACCGGAGCCGACACCGATACCCATCAGGGCGGAACCGGCATCGGACATCACCGCCCGCACGTCCGCGAAGTCGACGTTGACCATGCCGGGGATGGTGATGATGTCGGAAATGCCCTGCACACCCTGGCGCAGCACGTCATCCGCCAGCCGGAAGGCTTCCTGGAGGGAGGTCTGCTCGGTGCTGGCGTTGATCAGGCGATCGTTGGGGATGATGATCAGCGTGTCGACCCGGCTCTGCAGGGCCGCGATCCCTTCCTCGGCCTGCTTCTGACGCTTGCGGCCCTCGAAGGTGAAGGGCTTAGTAACGATTGCCACCGTCAGCGCCCCGATTTCCTTGGCCACTTCGGCCACCACCGGTGCTGCGCCGGTACCGGTACCGCCCCCCATCCCGGCGGTGATGAACACCAGATCAGCGCCTTCCAGGGCCCGCGCCAGTTCTTCGCGGGATTCCTCGGCTGCCTTGCCACCGATGGCCGGGTTACCACCAGCCCCCAACCCCCGGGTCACCTTCTGACCCAGCTGCATCCGGCAGGGAGCTGCGGCATGGAGCAGCGCCTGGGCATCGGTGTTCAGAGCCCAGAACTCGACCCCGCCGATGTCGCTGGAGATCATCCGGTTGACGGCATTACTGCCGCCGCCCCCCACGCCAATCACCTTCAGGCGAGCAATGTTGCTGGGGACAATCAGATCTTCTCCGGAGCCAAGCATGTTCAGAGAACCAAATGAGGAGTCGAACGGAGAATTGTTCATGCTTGCTCAGGGGTCAGCGGCACAGGCAGGATTCAGATCACTGGGACCCGCTCACAGCGCCTGGGAGACAGGAGAATTATTAACGGAGTAGGTGACCTTGGCAACCATCCGCTCCAGGGCTGCCAGTTTAACGGTCCAAGGCCACAAGGCGCCACCGATGACTGTGTTCGTAAACACACTGGGAAGAAGAATTCAGGGCTTGGTTGCGGCGGCGGCAGCCTTTGGTTGCACCTTCACCTTTACCCGTGGACTGTCGGGGTTGGTGAGGTCGATATAGCTGACCTCGCGGGCGGGTACCTGGGTCGGCAACTGGCGCATCTGGTCGAGAACCAGCAGCTGCTGCGGGAACTGCTCGCCGTAGGGACCGAGCCGCACCGGACCCAGTTCCGTCTGCAGCATTACCTGACTGGGGTTGCGCAGATCCACCGCCGTGATCTTCACCGGCGACTGCAGCATCCGTCGGTAGAGCTCCGGCCACTGCCCGAGGCGATTCGGCTGCAGCCCTTCCACCCTCAGGCTGGGATTGGGCAGCTGACGGGAGAAGCGCAGAAACGCCTCCTGACTCTGCCAGTTGCCCTCCGCATCCACCAGACCCCAGACCTCCTGGCTGCGTCCGCCCGGCAGGACCGTCAGACGCGAGGCCCGAGCCACCGGCTGCAGTTCCATCAGCTCGATGGTCAGTCCCGCCGGGAACAGGTGGCGACTGATCTGCACCGTCCGCACCGGCAGACGCGATTTTAGCTGCGCCGCAATCTGATCTGGTTGCAGACGAAAGAGGGGCTGGGGCAGGTGGATATCAATCACCTGGCGCACCTTCTCAGCATCCAGTTCCCGAGCTCCCCGGATGGTGATCGCATCCGGTGAGGCCACGAGCCAGTTCGGCTGCAGCAGCAGACGCCAACCACCGTAGCCCAGGGCCAGCAGCACCAGCCAGCGCCAGATCACCTGCAGCCGTTGCCGACGCTTGACCTGACGGTGCTGACGACGCTTCTCGGCATATTCTCCGCCGTTGCCCCGGGAGGTGCCCCGGTCCATGCTTCGCTTCCTGGCCACCGCTGCACCCTAGGTCATGGACGGGCGATCGCCGGCAACCGCGATCACTGTCTTCAGCTTCAGGGCCCAGTTACGGGCCAGTTCCGGATTGGTGAAGGCAATCGTCGCCAGGGTCGTCCCGGCTTCCCGCAGCCGCAGCTCCGAGCGACGGCCCGACGCACCGGGCTGATCCAGATCCTGGCGATCGCCATCCACCCAAAGTTCAAGCGTCAGATCCGCAGTCAGCTGCAAATCCTGACAGTCACAGGGGCCCGCCGGAGTTGGCTGGCCCCAGGTGAGGCGATCGCCTTTCAGACCCAGCACCGCCAGGTTGTCGTACTTGGCCGTATCGAAGGCCTTCGCCCAGTCGCGGTAAGCCTCAACCTGCCGGAACTCGCGCCGCCCGGCCCAGGCCAGCCAGATGAAGAAACCGAGCAGGGGAAACCAGAGCAGACCGTGCAGCATCTCAGGCTCCGTGGCGTTCCAGGGCCAGTTCGATCAGGCGGTGGGTCAGTTCCTCGTAGGGCACACCGCTGGCGGCCCAGAGCTGGGGATACATGCTCAGGCTGGTGAACCCGGGCAGGGTGTTGATTTCGTTGATCAGCACCTCGCCGGTGGCCTCGACATAGAAGAAGTCGACCCGGGAGAGACCGGCGGCATCCACGGCCCGGAAGGCGGCGATCGCCCCATCCTGAACCTCGCGCACCACCTCCGGCGGCAGCTCTGCTGGAATGTGCAGCTGGGCCCGGCCGTCGGTGTACTTGGTCTCGTAGTCGTAGAAGTCGGCGTCGAAGCTGATCTCACCGACCACCGAGGCCTTAGGGAAATCGTTGCCGAGCACGGCGCATTCGAGCTCGCGGGCCACCACCCCGGCCTCGATCACCAGACGGCGATCGAGCTGAGCCGCCTGATCGAGGGCAGCTTCCAGTTCCGTACGGCTGCGGCACTTGCTGATGCCGACGGAGGAGCCGAGATTCGCCGGTTTGACGAAGCAGGGATAGCCCAGTTCCGCCTCGATCTGCTCGAGCAGATGGGTGTAGCGGCAGGGGTCGGAATAGATCTGGCTGCGGTCGGCGATCACAAACGGCACCTGGGCCAGCCCAGCCGCAGCGAAGGCCATCTTCATCGCGATCTTGTCCATGCCAACGGCTGAGCCGAGCACATCGGAGCCGACGAAGGGCTTACGGGCCAGCTTCAGCAGCCCCTGGATCGTGCCGTCCTCGCCGTTGGGGCCATGCAGCACCGGCCACCAGACTTCGACATCTGCCACACCGGTGGGGAAAGTCCAGGGATCGGCTTCGGGCAGCGGTTCGCAGGCCTTGCCCGCCAGCAGCACCGCCAGGGAGGTATCGCGATCGCGCCAGTTGCCCTCCCGGTCGAGGTAGAAGGGCAGCACCTCGTAGCGATCGCCGTTCTCACCACTGTTCAGAGCCCGGGCCACCGCCCCAGCGGAAATCACCGAGACATCATGCTCGCCCGAACGCCCGCCGAAAAGCAGACCGATTCTGCGCTTGCTCACACTGCACCCCCACTCCGGACCGGGTCACTATACCAGGGCAGTCTGCAGGGCTTCACCGCTGAGGCTGAAGGCCCGCACATCGGTGATCCGCACATCCACCAGCTGACCGCGCAGCTGCTCGATCTCGCCATCGAAGTAGCAGAGGCGGTTGGTGCGGGTGCGGCCCATCACCTGATGGGGGTTCTTGGGATTGAGATCCTCCACCAGGATCTGTTCGACCCGACCGGCATAACGCTGGGAGCGGTCCGCCGCCACTTTCGCCACCAGATGGTTGAGCTGCTGCAGCCGCTCCTCCTTGACCGCCTCCGGCAGCTGGTTGTCCCAGTTGGCCGCCGGGGTGTTGGGGCGGGGAGAGTAGGCGGCAGTGTTGACCATGTCAAAGCCAACCTCCTCCACCAGCTTGAGCGTGTTCTCGAACTGGGCATCGGTCTCGCCGGGGAAGGCGACGATCACGTCGGCGCTGATCGAGGCATCGGGGATGTAGCGGCGCACGGTGTCGATGATCCGCCGGTACTTCTCGACGGTGTAGCCCCGGCCCATGGCCTTGAGCACATCGTTATCGCCGGACTGGAAGGGGATGTGGAAGAACTCGCACAGCTTCGGCAGCTCGGCGCAGGCCTTGATCAGCCGCTCGGTGAAGTAACGCGGGTGGCTGGTGGCGAAGCGGATGCGCTCGATTCCCTCGACATCATGAACGTGGTACAGCAGGTCCGTGAGGGTGTGCAGGTGGCGTCCCTCGGGGGTGACGCCGGGCAGATCGCGGCCGTAGGCGTCGATGTTCTGACCCAGCAGGGTCACTTCCCTGAAGCCCTGGCGTCCCAGTTCCTCCATCTCGGCCCGGATGTGCTCGGGATAGCGGGACTGCTCGGTACCTCGCACTCCCGGCACCACACAGTAGGTGCAGCGCTCGTTGCAGCCGTAGATCACGTTCACCCAGGCGGTGACGCTGCTGTCCCGGCGGGGCTTGGTGATGTCCTCCATGATGTGCACCGGCTCGGTGGCCACCACCTGGGAACCGGAGAACACCTGTTCCAGCAGGTCCTGGAGACGGTTGGCGTGCTGGGGACCCATCACCAGATCCAGTTCCGGGACGCGCCGCAGCAGCGCCTCGCCCTCCTGCTGGGCCACACAGCCCGCCACCACCAGGGTGAGGTTGGGGTTCTGCTGTTTGCGCTTCGCCTGCCGCCCCAGGTAGGAGTAGACCTTTTGCTCGGCGTTGTCGCGGATGGTGCAGGTGTTGTAGAGCACTAGATCCGCCGCTTCCGGGTCTTCCTCCCAGGCGAAGCCCATGGTTTCCAGCACCCCGGCCATCCGCTCGGAGTCCGCCTTGTTCATCTGGCAACCAAAGGTGGTGATGTGGTAGCGACGCGGCGACGGAATCATCGGCGGCAGACAGCGCAACAGATTCTCTATCCTAGCGAAGCGCCCCGGGGGGCCATGCCAGAATCAGGCCACAGTCAGCTCCGGGAAACAGACGGATGGAACTGCTCTGGGAACGGTTCACGGTCCGCAAGCACCACGCCCTGACCATCAGCCGCGGCACCAGCCAGGGCAACACCAATCTCTGGATTCGCCTGCGGGCAGACGGCATCGAGGGCTGGGGCGAGGCGGCGCCCTTCTCCATCGGCGATCGCACCCAGACCACCGACGAACTGGACACTGCCCTGGCGGCGATCGCCCCCCACCTGCGCGCCCATCACCCCCTGGAGCGGCAGCGGCTGCAGAGCCTGCTGGCGGTGCTGCCCTCAGCCCTGCGGGCGGGCCTGGATCTGGCCTGCTGGGACTGGCTGGGCAAGGCCACCGGCCAGCCCGTGTGGCGGCTGCTGGGGCTCCACCCGCAGCGGATGCCCGCTCTCTCGGTCACCGTCGGCATCGCTAGCCCCGAGGCAGCGGTCGAGCGGCTGCGGGCCTGGCGTGACCAATGCCCACAGATCCAGCTGATCAAGGTGAAGCTGGGCAGCCCGGAGGGACCGGAGGCGGACCGACGGATGTTCACTGCCCTGCAGGAGGCCGAGCCGGGGCTGCGCTGGCTGGTGGACGCCAACGGCGGCTGGGATCTGGAGACGGCGATCGCCCTGGGCCGCTGGCTGGCTGAGCGGGGCGTCGAGTATCTCGAGCAGCCCCTGCCCCGAGGTCGGGAGGTGGCCCTGGCGGAGCTGCGCCGCCTGCAGCCGCTGCCGGTGTTCCTCGACGAAAGCTGCTGGCACCCCTGGGATCTGCCCCGGCTGCAGGACCAGGCCGATGGCTTCAACTTCAAGCTACTCAAGTGCGGTGGCCTGAGCGAGCTGCAGTCGCTGATCCACACCGCTCGGGCCTGCGAACGCCAGGTAATGTTCGGCTGCTACTCCGACAGCAGCCTGCTCAACAGCGCTGCTGCCCAGCTGGGCCCCCTGGCGGACTGGCTGGACCTCGACAGCCACCTGAATCTGCTCGACGACCCGTTCGCGGGGGTGGCACTGCACGGCGATCGCCTGCAGCTGAGCGATCGCCCCGGCCTGGGTGTAATCCGGGCTAGCCTGGGCGCGTAGGGACCGGACATCCACCATGCTGCGGGCCGAT
>CAWUMD010000014.1:0-18058 GCA_963923365.1 uncultured bacterium | reverse complement strand
AGTCGTCGAGGACGTCAAACCATCCCCGCTGCTCCGGCGCGCGCCCAACTGCAATCGTCATCGGGGCGGACTCCAATAAGACGTATGAGGTCGGAAGCGCGTTTTCGGGCAAAAAGAGCCCGAATTTACGTTTCTTTACTTGCGACTCATTATAGGCAGTTCTCTCTCCCTGCACACCCACACCGGCAGGGCAGCCGGATCAGGCATACTGTGAAGCGCTGAATCGCTCCTGCCGGGAACTGACCTATGTATGTGATCGAGGTCTCGCTGAAGTTCACGCCCATGCCGGTTTCGGTGCAGCGCAAGGAGCAGGACGACGCGATCGCCGTCTACAACCAGGTGCTCAACGCCATGCAGTCCGGCCAACCGGCGGTGCTCGAGCTGACCTGTGAACACCAGGCCGAGAAGAAGGTGGCCCTGCTCAGCCCGGAGGTCGCTGCTGTCCAGGTTTATGAGAAGAGTGCCAGCGGTCTGGCGGGTCGCCGCCCTGGGTTCGCCGCCTTCACCGAATAAGCGGTCGTGCCCCAGGGTCTGACGGTCGAGGAACTCTGCTTCGCCTGGCGACCGGGTCGCCCCACGCTGCAGAACTGCTCCTTCACGGTGCCGCCGGGAGAGCTGTGGATGCTGCTGGGCAGTAACGGCAGCGGCAAATCCACGTTGCTGAAGCTGCTGGCCGGGGTGATGCCCCCGGATCACGGCACCATCCGCTTCGATCCGCCCCTGGGACTGGTGTTCCAGAACCCGGACCACCAGCTGGTGATGCCGACGGTCGGAGCCGATGTCGCCTTTGGGCTCGGCAGCGAAGGGCTGTCCTTCGAGCAGTTGCGGGCCCGGGTCGGCAGTGCCCTCAGGGCCGTGGGGCTGGAGGGCTATGAGAACCGTCCCATCTACGCCCTCAGCGGCGGCCAGAAGCAGCGGGTGGCGATCGCCGGTGCGATTGCCCGCCAGTGCCCGGTGCTGCTGCTGGATGAACCCACGGCGCTGCTCGACCCCGACAGCCAGCGGGAACTGGTGCAGCTGGTGCGCCAACTGGTGAAGCAGCAGGGCCTGACCGCACTCTGGGTCACCCACCGTCTGGAGGAACTTGAGGCCTGCGACGGGGCGCTGCTACTGGAGAACGGGCGTCTGATCGATCAGGGTGACCCCCAGCGGCTGCGGGCCCGCATCGAAGCCTGACTTCGGCCCGGGTTGTTCATTAGACTGGCCGGAAGAGCTGTTCCTCCACGTCTGACCATGGCTGCAGCCCGCAAGCCCGCCGTCCTGCTGGTGGATGGCTACAACATCATCGGTGCCTGGCCGCGGCTGTGCGACCTGCGCGATCGCCATGGCCTGGAGTCGGCCCGGGAAGCCCTGATGGAGGCGCTGAGTAATTACAGCGCCTACCAGGATTACGTCACCGAGCTGGTGTTCGATGCCCATTACCAAACCACCCCCGCCAACCGCGAGGTGATCACCAGTCATCTGGCGGTCTGCTACACCGATGCGGACCAGACTGCCGACAGCTACATCGAGCTGGCCTGCGTCACCTACTTCCGGGAGGACAGCCGCCGCTTCAAGCGCCGCCTGATTGTCGCCACCTCGGATAATGCCCACCGCAACACGATCACCGGCTTCGGGGCCGAGTGGATGTCTGCCCACCGGCTGGCGATGGACGTGGAGGAAGCGGAGGTCGCAGTCCGCCGAATCCGGCGGCGGCAGCAGGCCGCTCCGCGCCCGACCCTGGCGCAGGGACTCAATCCCGAGGTGAGCCGCAAGCTTCGGGCTCTGCTGATCCCGGATCAGGGATAGGGGTTGCATCCCACAGTCGGCTGCTGTAAATTACTGAAAGTCTGAGAACGACATTCCTCCGTAGCTCAGCGGTAGAGCGGTCGACTGTTAATCGATTGGTCGCAAGTTCGAATCTTGCCGGGGGAGTTACAAAAAACCGAGACGTAAGTCCCGGTTTTTTCTGCTATCTGCTCCGCTAGGATGCAGTCATGACAACCCTGCTGGCGTTGCTGCCCCGGACACTGGTGTCCCTGGGATTCACCCCTGCGGCATGGCTGAGGTTCTATGGCGACAGTGAATTCCGCTGCTTCCTCTCCCCCAGGGAGCCCTCGACTGGAGCCTCGTCGTCTTCATCCTCTCGGTCCTGGCTCTCCTGGCTGATCTCGGCCTTGAGTGGAACACTCGAAATCGAAGTCGAGACCGCCAAGCTGAAGAGAGAGAACGAACGGCTCGCCACGCTGAACTCGAGCAGCCCTGAGCGAGTTTCTGAGCCTGCTGGAGGAGTACCGCGACGGCTTGGGGTAATACGCACCCTAAACCGGCAGGGCGTGGGCCTTCAGATCCTCCAGACGGCAGACCTTCAGCGCCGATTCCTCGGTCGAGGCCAGCACTACCGGCGGGGCCATGCCTGCCTCCAGGGCCTCCTGCCAGCGGGCCGCGCAGAGACACCAGCGATCGCCGCCCTTCAGCCCCGGGAAGCTGAACTCCGGCCGGGGGGTGCTCAGGTCGTTGCCGCGGCGGCGGCTGAACTCCAGGAACTCGTCCGTCACCTCGGCACAGACCACGTGGGCGCCCCGGTCCTGGGCATCGGTGCGACAGAAGCCATCCCGGTACCAGCCGGTGATCGGAGCGCAGCAGCAGACCTCCAGCGGTCCGCCGAGGACGTTGCGGGCCTCGTTCATCCGTTCTCCCTCCGCGTCGAGGTCAGCTCCCGGAAGCCGGGGTAGAAGCTGGCAATCACGGCCACATTCAGCCACCAGAGGGTGTTGACCTCGGGCCGATACCAGACGGTGTCGAATAGGCCATGGCCCAGCATCCCGATCATGGAGGCGATCGCCCCCATCAGCCAGAAGCCCTGACCATCCCCTAGACTGCGCAGCCGCTGCAGCTGGATCGCTGCCTGGGTGAAGGTGGTCGCCAGGACCCAGAGGAAGATGCTGAAGCCGATCACGCCGCATTCCACCAGAATCTCCAGGGGGATGGAGTAGGCGCTGAGCGCGGTGTAGCGGGCCTGCTGGTAGAGGGGATAGACCTTGTTGAAGGCGACGTTACCCGGACCGATGCCGAGGACGGGGCGGTCGTGAATCATCTTCAGAACCGACATCCAGACATTGATCCGGAAGTTGTTGCTGCTGTCGCCGCGCCCGGCGAAGATGCTCAGCACCCGTACCCGCAGCGGTTCGAGCCCGGTGACCGCTACCACGGTCAGTGCGGCCAGACCGCCCAGGACAATCGGGAACAGCCAGCGCTGCCAGAATCGGGGCAGGCGGGGTGACAGCCAGTACATCCCCAGCAGCACCAGGACGAAACCACCGGCCACGAAGCCGATCCAGCCGCCCCGGCTGTAGGTGAGGATCAGACAGAGCGCATTCAGGGTGGTGATCACCACTGCAAGTGCCTTACGCACCAGCCCCGGCCAGCGGAACACCGCCATCGCGCCGTAGAAGGTCGGTGGCACCAGATATCCCGCCAGCAGGTTGGGATTGCCCAGGAAGCTGTAGACGCGGGAGGTGTTCTCGCCCATCGAGTTGGGATCGACCCAGGTGGCCAGCTCCTCCACCCCGAAGATCCACTGCCGCATGCCATAGCAGCTGACCAGGAGGGAGGTGAGCAGCAGCACTGTGAGGATGCGATCGCGCCAGCGGCTGTCGCGCAGCACCCGCGCCATCAGGGCAAACAGCAGCAGATAGAGGCTCAGTTTGGCCAGTCCGATCATCGCCGCCAGCTTGACCGGCGAGAGCATCGTGGCGATCGCGCAGATGCCCCAGTAGGCCAGCACCGTCAGGTGGATCGGCGTCAGGCCGCGTCCGCGGTCATCGGAAATAGTCAGCAGGCCCCAGAAACCGGCGGCCGCTGCCAGCAGCAGTCCCAGGGCTTCGTTGGGCAGCAGGGGTGCGGTCCCGAAGACCAGCGCCAGCAGCAGGCCTGCCAGGGGCTCACCCCAGCGCAGCAGATAGCTGCTGTCCCGCCAGGGGCGCAGCAGGCCCACCAGACGATGAATCAAGCTGTTCTGTCCCCACTGGGCCGGGTCCACCGAGGCCAGTGTCAGGGTCTGCCAGAAAGACATAGAGGTCCGTCACCCGGGCATCGAAATCCTTTCGAACACTAGCCCATTCCCGGCTGCTTCCGGCCGATTTGCTATGATGCCTCCACCTGCGGGCGTGGCGGAATAGGTAGACGCGCCAGATTTAGGTTCTGGTGCCGCATGGCGTGAAGGTTCAAGTCCTTTCGCCCGCATCCGACGGGGGTCGACAGACCCCATCATATTTCTCTCCCTCGGCTGAGAAATACGTCACAATTCTTCACCGAGTGGGGGTCGTGTCGTATACTACCCGAGACGAACAAGACGGAGTCGCCGCATGTCAGAGGCGTCGATGCCCCTGACGGCACCAAGGGAATTCATCGGAGCACCGAAGGGTTCCTACAATCCGACCGTGGGCCTGTTCCTGGGGGGATACCTCTGCGCAGCCCTGTCGATTCTGGGTTACTGGTGCTGGGGTTGGTATCACTGGGTCAGCTTCATTCTCAGCGTCCTGGCACTGCATCTGGTCGGCACCGTCATTCACGACGCATCCCATAATGTCGCCCACGAGAACCGCATCCTGAACGCGGTCATGGGCCACGGGAGTGCGCTGCTGCTGGGCTTCACCTTCCCGGTGTTCACGCGGGTGCATCTGCAGCACCATGCCCATGTCAACGATCCCAAGAACGATCCCGACCACATCGTCTCCACCTTCGGACCGCTGTGGCTGATCGCGCCGCGCTTCTTCTATCACGAGATCTACTTCTTCCAGCGTCGCCTCTGGAAAAAGTACGAGCTGCTGGAGTGGTTCCTCAGTCGGGCCGTGGTTGCCACCATCGTCTACTGCGGCGTGCAGTTCGACTTCCTGCGCTTCCTGATGAACTACTGGTTCGCCCCGGCTCTGGTGGTGGGGATGGCCCTCGGTCTGTTCTTCGACTATCTGCCCCATCGCCCCTTCCAGGAGCGCAACCGCTGGCGCAATGCCCGGGTCTATCCCGGTCAGGTGATGAACGTGCTGATCATGGGTCAGAACTACCACCTGATCCACCACCTCTGGCCGTCAATTCCCTGGTACAAGTACCGTCCCGCTTACCATGCGGTGAAGCCCCTGCTGGACCATAAGCGATCGCCCCAGACCCTGGGCATCACCTCCTCCCGTAAGGACTTCCTCAACTTCCTCTACGACTGCTTCATCGGTATCCGCCTGCACCATGAGGCTCCGGCCAACGAGGTGATCGAGAACCCCAGCGCCGACCCCCTCGACGCTACCCTCGAACCCCTGGTGATGCCGGACCCCGAACCGGAGCCGGTTCTGGTCCGTCGCTGAACCCTGTATCCCTCCCAGGAGATGGCCCCGGCCGTCTCCTTTTTGTTTGCCGGTAAGATCAGGGCCGTTGCCCAATCCCATCGCCATGACCGCCCTGGACGATAAGACCGTCGTTCGCGAGTACTTCAACGCCACCGGCTTCGACCGCTGGAGCCGCATCTACGGCGACGGTGAGGTGAACGTGGTGCAGCGCAACATCCGCATCGGCCACCAGAAGACCGTGGACAAGCTGCTCTCCTGGGTGGAGGCTGACGGCAATATCGCCGACCTGAGCTTCTGCGATGCGGGCTGCGGCGTCGGTAGCCTCAGCATCCCCCTGATGGAACTGGGCGCGAAGTCCGTGGCCGCCAGCGACATCTCCGAGAAGATGGTGCTCGAAGGCCGGGAACGGGCGGCCCAGATCCTCGGCGATCGCCCCCAGCCGACCTTCGAGGTAGCTGACCTGGAAACCCTCTCCGGCCGCTACCACACCGTCTGCTGCCTGGATGTGCTGATCCACTACCCCCAGGAGAAGCTGGAGGCGATGCTCACCCACCTGGGTAGCCTGGCGGAGCATCGTCTGCTGGTCAGCTTTGCACCCAAGACGCCGCTCCTGACTCTGCTCAAGCGCATCGGTGAGTTCTTCCCCGGTCCCAGCAAGACCACCCGGGCCTACCAGCACCGGGAACAGGACGTGATCGCCTGTCTGCAGGCCCAGGGCTTCACGATCAAGCGCCGGGCCCTGAATCAGGCGCCCTTCTACTACTCGCTGCTGCTGGAAGCGGTGCGCTAGATCTCGTACATCAGCGGGCTGGGGGCGATCGCGCTCAGCGGTCTCAGTGCCTCCAGGTCGTAGGGAAATGGGGCCCGCCGGGGCTGGTAGTCGCGGGGGTCGGGTGCGCCGTTGCGGATTACAGCGTTCACCATCACGCAGACTGCCCCGGAGAAATTGATCGCCCCGTGGGGGACGCCGGGCGGGATGCGCACGACCTGGCGCCCCTGCTCCGAGAGTCGCAGGTAGCGGTAGCGGCGGTTCTCCAGCACCACCAGGACGCAGGACCCCCGCACCACCATCAGCTGATCGGTCTGATGCCGATGGACAAACAGTTCCTCGACGGTGTCCGGGGCCAGTTCCACCACCATCGTTGCGTGGCTGGTCTGGGGGGTGAGGAAGGCTGCCGTGCCGGACTGCATGGCTTCGAGCGGCAGAATTTCGATGCGGCGAACCAGTGCCATGATGGGTGATCCCAAGCCGTTGGCCTGGAGTCTAGGCAGCGGTGCCGGAAACGGTCGTAGCTTTTGCTACCCGGCAGTTTCGCGCCGTTCCGAAGCACTGTAGGCTAGATCAGTCACTCTGGCGACGGCTGAGCCGAACGCGCAGGTGCAGGTAGACCGCGCATCCGCCCAGCCGTGGGTTACACGGGGCGGTACCCTGGCGCGGACGGTAGTGAGCGTCGAGGCGTCCAGTTCCGGTCACGCCCACGCCGTAGACACATCGGAGAGTCGCATGTCCAAGAAGCATCCTGTCGTCGCTGTGACCGGCTCCTCGGGGGCGGGGACGACCACCGTCAAGCGTGCCTTTGAGCATATCTTCAAGCGCGAAGGTATCAACCCGGCCATCATCGAAGGCGACAGCTTCCACAGCCTGAACCGGGCCGAGTTCCGCGAAGCCATGGCCAAGTACAGCGCCGAGGGCAAGAACCTCAGCCACTTCGGCCCCGAAGCCAACCACTTCGACAAGATCGCCGATCTGTTCCGCAGCTATGGTGAAAGCGGTGGTGGCCAGAAGCGCTACTACCTGCACAGCCCCGAAGAAGCCGAGTACCACAACGGCCGTCTGGGCACCAACCTCGGCCCCGGTGAGTTCACCCCCTGGGAACCCATCCCCGCCGGTACCGACATGCTCTTCTACGAAGGCCTGCACGGTGGTGTGGTCAGCGATACCGTTGACGTTGCCCAGTACGTTGACCTGCTGGTCGGCGTGGTGCCCATCGTCAACCTCGAGTGGATCCAGAAGATCCACCGCGACAACGCCGAGCGTGGCTACAGCGCCGAGGCGATCGTCGACACCATCCTGCGTCGGATGCCGGACTACGTGAACTACATCACGCCCCAGTTCTCCCGCACCGACATCAACTTCCAGCGGGTGCCGACCGTCGACACCTCCAACCCCTTCATCTGCCGTGACATCCCCACCCCGGATGAAAGTTTCGTGATCATCCACTTCCGCGACCCGGCGAAGTTCGATATCGACTTCCCCTACCTGCAGACGATGATCCACGACTCCTTCATGTCCCGCCCCAACACCATCGTGGTGCCCGGCGGCAAGATGGGCTTCGCGATGGAAATCATCCTCAATCCGATCATCGACAAGATGATGAGTGCTGCCCGCCACGCCCAAGGCTAGGCGATCGCCGCTCTGAAACCGGAAAGCCGGACCCTTTCGGGGCCGGCTTTTTTCATGGCTGCGGCTCGGGTAGAACCCAACCCGTCAGGTTCAGCCCTGCTCGAACTGCTCGTAGGCCTCGACGATACGCTGCACCAGCGGATGCCGCACCACATCCTGGCGCCCCAGTTCACAGAAGGCGATACCCTCGACCCGCCCCAGTACCCGCCGGGCCACGCCCAGCCCTGACTCCTGATGCATCGCCAGATCCGTCTGGGTGAGGTCGCCGGTGACCACCATCTTCGAGTGGAAGCCCAGGCGGGTCAGCACCATCTTCATCTGGGCCGGGGTGGTGTTCTGGGCCTCATCGAGGATCACGAAGGCGTTGTTCAGGGTGCGGCCGCGCATGTAGGCCAGGGGTGCCACCTCAATCACCCCCCGCTCCATCAGATTGCCGATCTTCTCGGGATCGACCAGTTCGTGCAGCGCATCGTAGAGGGGCCGCAGGTAGGGGTCGATCTTCTGCTGCAGGTCTCCCGGCAGGAAGCCCAGCTTCTCTCCGGCTTCCACTGCCGGACGGGTGAGGATCAGCCGCTCCACCTCACCGGCCAGCAGCGACTGCACTGCCAGCACCGCCGCCAGGAACGTCTTGCCGGTGCCCGCCGGGCCAATGCAGAAGGTGAGGGAATGCTCGCGGATGGCCTGGACGTAGTGGCGCTGGCGGAAGGTCTTGGCCCGCACCTCGTCGCCCCGGCGGGTGCGGGCCAGCACGTCCTGACGCAGGGCCTGCAGTTCCTGGGACTGGTGGGTGTCGAGGGCGTGACGGGCCGTGAGGATATCGACGGCGGAAATGGTCTGTCCCTGGCTCCAGAGCGGCTCCAGTGCCGCGATCAGGGCCTGGCAGAGCGTGATTTGGGCGGGGGTGCCGCGCAGGGTGACTTCCTGACCCCGCAGCACCAGCTCGGCTCCGGTCTGGCGCTGCAGCAGTCTGAAATTCTCTTCCCGATCGCCACAGAGGGCGATCGCCGCCTCCATGGACGGCAAAACAATAGAGGTGGACTCGGTATTCACGAATCCACCTCTAAGGTGTTGAGGACGGAAAACCCGACCATCATCAGCACAGTTGCTTACCGACGACGACGACGGGAGGCTTCCAGCTTGCGCTTACGGCGCTGGCTCGGCTTTTCGTAGTGCTCGCGACGGCGCACTTCCGGAAGGATGCCGGCTTTCTGAATCTTCTTCTTGAAACGGCGCAGTGCCGATTCAATCGTTTCGTTTTCACCCAGACGAACTTCTGCCACTCTTAAAACTCACCTCCCGAGACCGGGGCGGTTGCGATGGGGTATTTGGAGTTGTACCGCGTAGCGGGGACGTTCCGCAAGCCTGGACTCAGGAATCGCGGCGCGGCCGCCGATCCAGGAAGGGTTTTCGACCACCGGGAGCGGGACTGTCGGGCGTTTGGATTTCGAGCGACACCTGCTGGCCAGCCAGCTGGGCCGCTGCGGAGACGATCGCCCGGATCGCCTGCAGGTTTCTGCCGCCCCGACCGAAGATTCGGCCGATTTCGGCATCGGTAAAGGCGACACGAATCGTGACGCGACGTCCACCGAGGGTTTGCTCAACGTCGAGGCGCAGCTGCGATGGTGCATCGATCAGCGGCGCGAACAGAAAGGCGATCAGACGCCGGTAATCCGGCGCATCAGCCAGTGCCGCAGCACGACCGATATCAGCCATTCACCGAAGCGTCGAGCAGGTTGGCCTTACGCAGGATGCTGCGCACGGTGTCGGTGGGTTGAGCACCCTGCTGCAGACGACGGGCGATCGCCTCGTTGTTCAGCACGGTCTCGCCGGAGCGGGGGTTGTAGATACCCACCTCTTCCAGAGCACGACCGTCACGACGGGAGGTGCTGTTCATGACGACCAGACGGTAGCTGGCCTCACGCTTCTTACCGAAGCGCTTCAGACGGATTTTGAGCATGATGATCTCGGATTTCAGCCGAAACAGTCCGACAAGCGTCGGAACAACCTCCTAGATTACCACGGCCAGGGGCGGCACCAGGGCCGGTCGGTCCCGGCGACGCCCGCGTCCCGACCCTAGAGGTCGCCGAAGCCTTTCTTCTTCTTGTCCTTCTTGGGGCCCTTGCCCGCGGCCGGGGGTTGCCGGAAACCGGGACGGGGGGCACCACCGCCACCGAAGGGGTTGCCGCCCATGCCGGGGAAGCCACCACCCATACCCGGGAACCCACCCATGCCGGGGAAGCCGCCCTGGGTCATCTGCTGCATGAAGGTGCGCATCTGCTGGAAGCTCTGGATCACAGCGGAGATTTCCTTCTCCTCGTAGCCGCAGCCCCGGGCAATGCGCTTGCGGCGGCTGGGGGAATTGGCCAGCAGGTCGGGATCGCGCCGCTCCTCGGCCGTCATCGAGCCGATCATCGCCTCGATCCGCTTCAGCTGCCGCTCGCCCTGCTGCAGCTGCTCGTCGTTGATCTTGTTGCCCATGCCGGGGATCAGCTTCAGCAGCCCGCCCAGGGAGCCCATGTTCTTGAGCAGGCGCATCTGCTTGAGGAAGTCGGTGAAGTCGAACTTCGCCGTGGCGATCTTCTCCTGCATCTTCTCGACGTCGGAGAGGTCGATTTCCTCCTGGGCCTTCTCGACCAGGGTGAGTACGTCACCCATGCCGAGGATGCGTGAAGCCATCCGGTCGGGATAGAAGGGCTGCAGCGCCTCCACCTTCTCGCCGACACCGATGAACTTGATCGGCTGACCGGAGATCTGGCGGATGGACAGGGCCGCACCGCCACGGGTGTCGCCGTCCATCTTGGTGAGGATGGCACCGGTGATCCCGATCTGGTCGTGGAAAGAGCGGGTCAGGTTGGCGGCTTCCTGGCCGATCATCGCGTCGACCACCAGCAGCACCTCGTGGGGCTGGATGGCCTCCTTGACCCGGGCCAGTTCGGCCATCATCGACTCGTCAATCTGTAGACGACCGGCGGTGTCGACGATCACCGTGTCGAAGCCTTCGGCCCGCGCCTTCTCGACCCCCTGGGTGGCGATCGCCACCGGGTCGGCATCGGGACCGAGGTCGAACACCGGCACGTCAATCTGTTTGCCGAGGGTGCGCAGCTGTTCGATCGCTGCCGGACGGTAGATATCGCCCGCCACCAGCAGGGCGTTGCGGTTCTGCTTGCGCAGGTGCAGGGCCAGCTTCGCGGTGGCGGTGGTCTTACCGGCCCCCTGCAGACCGGCCATCAGCACCACGGTGGGGCCAGGCTTGGCATCGGCCAGGGGCACGTTGGCCTCACCCATCACCTGCACGAGTTCGTCGTTCACCAGCTTGATGAACTGCTGATCCGGGCGGACGCCCATGATCACGTCGGCCCCCAGGGACTTCTCCTGGACCCGAGCGACGAAGTCCTTCACCACCTGCAGGTTGACGTCGGCTTCCAGCAGGGCCCGGCGCACTTCCCGCAGCGCGTCCTGGATGTTGGTCTCGGAGATCTTGTCCTGGCCCCGGAGCTTGATCCAGGCTTGCTCAAGACGGTCGGCGAGGGCGTCAAACATGGCGTCGCTGCAGGAAAAACAGGGCGAAAAGCACCTTCCATCCTACTGTGCGGCCCGTGGCAGAATCTGGGTGTCGATTCGGACCTGGCCGATGCTGTCCTGGCTGCTGCTGGCCTCCACTCCGGCCCTGCCTCCTGTGCCGCCGGATCCCCCCGAGGAGGTACTGGTGCGGGAGATCATCCTGGAGGCGCGATCGCCCCTGGATAACCGACTGCTGACTGCTGCCGAGTATGCCGAACTGCAGGAGCGGGCCCAGGGCCCTGGTCAGCCCGAGGCGTTGCTGCCGAAGCAGCTCAAGTACACCGTCTTCGGTCTGCAGCTGATTCACTTTCTCAAGTCCTTCTGGCCTTTTTAGCCGCTGTCGGGAGCCTGTGCCGCGTCGCTGCACATCTCTGTCTCGACAACCCGCTGCTTTCGGGGAAAGCTGAAACCGCTGGCCTGACGTGTGTCCATGTTTCCTTGCTCCAGTCCTTCATGGCGGCATCGGCTACAGCGCACCGGACTGCTGCTGGCTGCCATCCTGCTCCTGTTCACCAGTCTTGCCCAGCCGATGCTGGCAGCGACTCCCCAGCCGACCCTCAATGTCGGCATGCGGCTGGAGAACATCTACGGCTTCTCCGCCAAGGACAAGACCTATTCGGCCGAGGGATCAATCTGGCTGACGTTCGATGCCCCGCTGCAGGAAGAACTGTTGCGGGATCAGATCACGGCGATTGATCTGATCCGCTTCTACAACCTGATCCAGCCCTGGAATTCCCGCATCGAGCCGCTCAGTCAGGAGCCGATTCCGTTGCCGGGTGGGCGCTACACCCAGGGATATCGCTTCACCGGTCTCTTCTATTCCGATGACATCAATTACTACGGTTCGCCCTTCGGCGAGCTGCCGCTGTCGATCATCCTGGAGTCGAAATCCGACAGCGCCCGTGGTCTGCTGCGCCGGGTGCAGCTGAAGGCTTTACCGGGCAGCGGCGAGGTGGGCTCCCGGGCGGGGCTGAGTGGCTACAACCTCAAGGACTGGAAGCTGTACGACCGCGACTATCAGCGCCAGAGCCGGATCTCCCATGGCCTCTCCACCTCGGTGGATCGGGTCATCTTCGACATCACCTATGCCGCAGATACCTGGGCGGCGCTGGTGAAGTGGATCCTGCCGCTGGCGATCGTGATGCTGATCATGCTGCTGACACCGAACCTGTCCAGTGTCCTCGGCTCGGACCGCCTTGCGGTGCCGCCGGTGGTGCTGCTGACCATCGTCTTCATGCAGCAGGCCTATCGGGAAACCCTGCCGACTTTGCCCTACCTGACGTTTCTGGATGGGCTCTACGCCTTCTCCTCGATTGTCACCCTGGCCTTCTTCCTCACCTTCATCTGGGGCTGCAATCTGATGGAGAGAACCCCAGAGAGCGATCGCCCTCGCATCGCCCACCGCATCGACCGCCGGGACCGTCAGGTGCAGATGGTCAGTCTGACGGGCTACGGCCTGCTCACCCTGCTGGGCTGGTGGCAGTTCTGAGCTCAGGCGTGAACCCGTGGCTCCGGGAAGGGTGTTGCCAGGATATCGCTCTCCAGCGTTGCCAGTTCCTGTAGGCGCTGGTCCACCTCAGTCCGGGGGAAATAGTCGCAGGCCAGCAGCCAGTAGGCCCCGTAATGGCGGGCTTCGGAGGCCATCAGGCTGCGGTAGAAGGCGGCCAGCTGCGGGTCCGGCAGATACTGGGCCAGCAGTCCCAGGCGTTCATGGCTGCGGGCCTCAATCAGGGCCGCCACCAGCAGACTGTCGAGCAGGCGTCCGGGCTCGGCTCGGCGCACGGCGGCATTCAGACCGGCACCGTAGGGGGGCGGCACGAGGTTGACCAGGGGCACGCCTCGCTGTTCGAGGATGCAATTGACCTGGTCGAAGTGCTCCAGTTCCTCGCGGGCAATCGCTGTCAGAGCCTTCACTAGAGCCGGGCGGCTCGGGTAACGACTGATCAGACTGAGGGCTACCCCGGCTGCCTTGCGTTCGCAGTGGGCGTGGTCCACCAGTACGGTGTCGAGGTGAGCGATCGCCTGCTCCACCCAGTCCGCGCGGGTGGGCTGCTGCAGAAAACGGATGGTGGCAACGGCGGACACAGCAACGGTGGGAACGCGGCAGCTTCCTATTGTCGGTTGCGGCGCAGCCAGTTGGCGATCGCCCCCAGCCCCAGGCTGTAGCTGTCGGCGCCGAAGCCACAGATCTGACCGATCACCACCGGTGCCAGGTAGGAATGGTGGCGGAATTCCTCGCGCTTGTGGATGTTGCTCAGGTGCACCTCCACCGTCGGCAGGCCGGTTCCGGCGATCGCATCGCGGATTGCCACGCTGGTGTGGGTATAGGCCCCGGCGTTGATCACCAGCCCATCGATCCGATCCAGGGCGCCGTGGATGGCATCCACCAGCGCTCCCTCATGGTTGGACTGAAAACACTCCACGACACAGTTGAGCTCCTGGCCGAGGGACTGCAGACCACGGTCGATATCCGCCAGGGTCTGACTGCCGTAGATCTGGGGTTCGCGTCGCCCCAGCAGGTTCAGGTTCGGTCCGTGCAGGACCAGAATGCGCAGGCTATCGCTCAAGGGTCAGCGCCGCCGGTCGTGAACCGGCACCGGGATCGCCTGGGCTTCGGGTTGGGCATCCGGTCCCAGCAGGACATCAATCAACTGCTCGGTCCATTCCCGCAGCTTGTCCAGAATCCGCTCCAGCAGTTCCATCAACGAGAACCCCTGTTCAGGCGAAACGATTGAGCCCCATGATAGCGAACCCATCGCTCATCGGCGATTTTCGGGCTCCCCCTAGACAGGTCTGAACGATTCCGCTAAATTTAATAACCGTGACAACCAAATACATGGGTCGATGCCCGAGTGGTTAATGGGGGTGGACTGTAAATCCACTGGCTCTGCCTACGCTGGTTCGAATCCAGCTCGGCCCACCATTGCCCTTATAGCTCAGCGGTAGAGCACTCCCTTGGTAAGGGAGAGGTCTCGAGTTCAAGTCTCGATAAGGGCTCTCACAAAAGCGGAACCAAACTTGGTTCCGCTTTTTTATTGGGAATTGTGCGTTGCTGCTCCATGATGGGGGCGGTATGCGATCGCCCCTGATGCGTCTGTCTTCCTTGCAGCAGCAGCAGATTCGAGACACCGTGCGGGACTGTTTCGGCCCCGGCGCCCGGGTGCTGCTGTTCGGTTCGCGGCTGGATGAGGAACGGCGGGGCGGTGATATTGATCTACTGGTACAGTCGGACCTCCCGGCGGCGGACAGTTGCCGTGCCCGCATCCGCTGTCTGGCGCGACTGGATCGGGCCCTGGAGGGCCGGCCGGTGGATCTGGTGCTGACCACCCCCGATGACAGGGACAATCGCAGCATCGTCCGGCACGCCCTGGCAACCGGAGTGGAGTTGTGACCCCTGCGGCAGACCTGGAGCGATTGCGGCAGGCTCTCTGGCGCTGCGGTCGGCACCGTCAGGCGCTAGGTCATGCCCTAGCAGATCTTGCCCTGGCACCGCTGACCGGTCCGGCAGACCTGGAGAATCCTGGCCGCGAGCGGGAGCGACTGCTCGACCAGTTCACCTACCGCTTCATCCGCCTGCAGGATGACCTCGGCCAGTCGTTGATGCCTGCGATTCTGCGTTGCCTGGGTGAAGACGTCCCCAGGCTGGCGATGCTGGCCCGGCTGGATCGGTTGGAGCAACTGGGTTGGCTGGAGCAGGCGGAGCGCTGGCTGGAACTTCGCCAGATCCGCAATGCCCTCACCCACGATTACCCGGAGCCCCTGGAGCAGCAGTGGCAGGATCTGCAGGCGGCGATCGCCGCTGCCCACGAACTTGTCCAGCTGTTCGACCGTCTGGTGGTACGGATCCGGTCAGAGGGTTGGGAGGAGGCCGTACCGGCGCGGTAGGCTGTCGGGGTGTTCCGACGGATGACCGACGTGCGGCGATCGCAACTACTCCTGGCTGTTTCGACCCTGGTCCTGGGCCTGAGCCCGGCCCTGCCGACCCCGGCGGCACCCCTGGGTCAGTCCTGGAAGACCTTCCGCGATTGGACCGTCTACAAGAATGGGGCTACCTGCACCGCCGCTCTGACTGCCAACACCGACATCCAGATCGGCGCTGACGCCAATCTCTACATCGGCGTCGCCAATATCCAGGGTGGGCTGAAGAGCTATCAGTACCAGTTCGACTACCTGACGCCGGTCGGCCCGATCCCTGCCAGCAACGACCAGCAGGCCTCCGACACCTGGAGCGTCGGCCCCGATGTCTGGGCCAACCGGACCCTGCTGCGCTACCAGTTCACGAACGATTCCGGCCAGACGATCCGTGGCCGCTATGCCATCAAAGGTGCCCAGGCCGCCTTTGACAGCCTGGGGCCCTGCGCTCAGAAGCCCTGAGCTCAGGCTGCGGCCGGGCGCTGGAAGCCGGGACGGAAGCCCTGGCTGGTCATCTGCAGCACCGGCAGATCCTCGTGGCTGACGATGGTCAGTACCCGCAGTTCCCGCCGCGCCGCCACCCGACAGATCTCGCGGGTGGGATCCTCATCGCCATTATCGGTCCAACCGATCAGCACATCCCGGAGCGGGTCGTCCCCCCCACCGGCGTAGTCCTCCAGCAGAAAGGACGGCAGCGCCACCGGCGCCAGCACCATGCCGTGCCGGGCAGCAGCGATCACCCGCTCGATGTGCCGATGGGCCAGGGTCGGGTGGTCTTCGGCCGGTGCGGCTTCCGTCACCAGCAGAGCCCGACGGCCCTGGGGGGTGATGGTCAGCGTGACAGCGAAGGCCATGGCAGCACCGTTGAACGCAATGGCCCCAGGGTAGCCAGGGTCGGAGTGATCGTCTGCTCATCCGGCACAACCAGCTGGGGAAGCGTCCATCTCCCGGTGCCATTCCCGGGGCACCGACGCAGGCTGGGGTCAGACGACACCGACCCGACCTGGCAGCAAATATTCCTTCTCGGAAGACTGTTCCCTTGACGGCCACTGATCCCCACGTGCATATGGTCGGTGCTGGCGAACCACCTCCGGGGAGTGCGTCCATGTCACGGACCAGCCGCTTCATCAGTTACGCCGCTCTGAGCCATTTCGCCCGCTGCCGGGAGAACCTCCACCTTGCGCCCCATGACTGGAGCACCGCTCTGCAGGATCCAGCTGAGCGGGCGGGAGGACTCTGGGATCTGGTGGAGGACTACTGCCTGCAGCAGTTCGCCCAGTTGCCCATCGACGATCAGCTGGGCCGCAGCGGCCTCACCGTTCAGTTGCAGTCTGCTGTGCGGCTGCTTCCCGACTGGCAGCGCCTGCTGCCCAGCCGGGTCGGGGCCACGGCGGCTCCCTTCCGGATCGTGCAGCGTACCTCGGCCTAAGGTCTGTCTGCGAAGTCATGCCAGCTCCCGCAGCCAGATGATGATTGAAGCCAGCATCACCATGGCGCGGGTAAAGAAGCGCTCCACCTGGTTGCGCTGCCGATAGGCTTCACGGTCGAATGGACCTCGCTGCCGTTGACGCCGAGTCCTGAGGCAGTGGCCAGAGCCAACTCCTATCTGGACTGGTGATAGCCCTGGCTGACTGTGATCCGATCCGTCATGGGCCGGATTTTCTGAACTTGCCGCCCTTACCGCCGGGGCTCCAGTCGCAGCTGTAACCCTTGGTTTCGGGCACATACTGGTTCCAGGGCTGGGGCGCCACCGGGCTCTTGGGATCCTTGTAGAGAAGCTTGAACATGCCGTCGCCCTGCACCTCACCGATCAGCACGGTCTTGGAGATGTGATGGTTGGGGAAGAGCTTGACGGAGCCTTCGGGGGCTTGCAGGCCGATGCCAATGGCGGCCTCACGCACCTTGGTGGTGTCGAAGGTCTTGGCCTTCTCAACTGCGGTCTTCCAGAGGTAGACCGCGATGTAGGCAGCTTCGATAGGGTCGTCGGTCACCTTATCGCTGCCGAACTTGGTCTTGTAGGCCTCAACGAACTTCTTGTTCTCGGGGGTGTCAAGGGTCTGGAAGTAGTTCCAGGTGGCGAACGTGCCCTGTAGGTACTCAGGACCGATCTGAGCCACTTCCACTTCTGCGATCGAGAAGGACATGATCGCGTACTTATCAGGGGTGAGGCCGGTGGCCTTCAGCTGTTTGAAGAAAGCAACGTTGCTGTCACCGTTGAGAGTGTTGACAATTACACCGCCGTTGGGGAGTGCCGTCTTGATTCTGGTGATGATCGGCATGACTTCGGTGTTGCCCAGGAGGAGATAGTCCTCACCCACGGTCTGACCGCCCTTGGCCTTCAGCTGCTCCTTGATGATGGTGTTGGTGGTCCGGGGATAGATGTAGTCGGAACCGACCAGGTAGAATTGCCTGCCCTTGTTCTGCAGCAGCCAGTCGACGGCGGGCTCAGCCTGCTGGTTGGGGGCTGCACCAGTGTAGAAGATCGCCTTCGAGCACTCCTGACCCTCGTACTGAATCGGGTACCAGAGCATGTGATCCCTGGCTTCGAATACCGGCAGCATCGCCTTACGGCTGGCGGAGGTCCAGCCCCCGAAGACCACAGGTACCTTGTCCTGATCGATCAGCTTGATGGCCTTTTCGGCGAAGGTCGACGAGTCGGATGCACCATCCTCTACGACGGGTTCAATCCTCTTGCCGAGGATGCCACCAGCAGCGTTGATCTCATCGATCGCCAGCTTCTCGGCGTTGACCACATCGGTCTCGGAGATGGCCATGGTTCCACTCAGGGAGTGGAGGATACCGACCTTGACGGTGTCGGTGCTGTCTCTTATACACATCTGACGCTGCCGACGATACTCCTTGT
>CAWUMD010000013.1:0-19034 GCA_963923365.1 uncultured bacterium | reverse complement strand
AGGGCATCCGCCTGGGTGAGGGCGTCGGGGTAGACCTCCTTCAGGTAGGTGATCAGCATGCCGAACTGGGTGCCCCAATCGCCGACGTGGTTGAGGCGCAGCACGTCATGGCCCTGGAACTCGAGGATGCGGGCCAGACTGTCGCCGATGATCGTCGAGCGCAGGTGGCCGACGTGCATCTCCTTGGCGATGTTAGGGCTCGAGAAGTCGACAATCACCCGCTGGGGCTCAGCCACCGGAGCGATGCCCAGACGATCGTCCGCCTGCACCCGGGCCAGTTCCGCCGCCAGATAGTCGGATGTGAGCCGCAGGTTGATGAAGCCAGGACCAGCGATGGTAGGGGGTTCACAGAGGCCGCCCAGGTCCAGCGCTGCCACCAGCTGTTCGGCGATCGCCCGGGGTGCCTGCTTCAGGGGCTTGGCCAGGGACATGGCCAGATTGCACTGGAAGTCGCCGAACTCCGGTTTACTGGCGGGCACCAGCAGCGGATCGGTTCCGGCGTAGTCGGGCCCGAAGGCAGCCACCAGTGCCTGGTCGAAACGGGTACGGATGGTCTGAAGCGTCGGGATCATGCCGGAGAGTCGTGCAAACGGGCCTTCACCATCTTGGCATTCCGCCCGCCGCGCCTTTCGGGGCAGAATCGTCGGGTCCGGCGATCGCCCCCCTGCCCATGACGCCCAAACCAGTCCTGCGTCAGCGCTTCCTTGAACAGCGGCGGCAGCGATCGCCCGAGGAGCAGCAGCGCCTGAGCGCGGCGATCGCCGCCCGTCTGCAGGCATGGCCCCGCTGGCAGCAGGCCCGCACCGTCGTCAGCTACTGGCCGATTCGGGGCGAGGTGGACCTGACGCCCCTGTTCGCCGCCCCGAAAACCTGGGGCCTGCCCCGCTGCGACGGCACGGGACCGATGACAATTCACCACGCCGACCCGGCGACGCTGGAGCGCGATCGCTACGGTATCCCCAGCCCGGCCGCCGAGGCCCCGAAGCTGGACCCGGCGGCAGTGGACCTGATTCTGGTGCCGATGCTGGGGGGCGATCGCCGCGGCTACCGGCTGGGCTACGGTGCCGGTTACTACGACCGTCTGCAGGCAGACCCCGCCTGGGCAGCTGTTCCCAGCCTCGGCATCTGCTTCGCCGATGAACTGGTGACGGAACTGCCCATCGATCCCTGGGATCAGCCCCTGGGCGGCATCTGTACCGAAGCAGAGCTGATCTGGCAGCCTCAGCCGATCTCGATCGGGAACACCCAGTCGCTGTAGGCCGGGTCGCGGTTCTCGGTGATCGCCGTCAGCTTCTCCCGCAGCAGAGTCATCACCGGCCGGTCAGTGGGGGTGTGGTATTGCTCGATCCGCTTCACCGGCGTCACCTTGGCGGCGGTGCCGCTGAGGAACACCTCATCGGCGATGAACAGTTCCGACTTGTCCACGGGCCGCTCGACCACCGGAATACCGAGGTCGCGGGCCAGGGTGATCACGCTGTCGCGGGTGATGCCCTCGAGGATGTCCTGATCGGGGCCGGGGGTGATCAGCTGCCCGTGGCGGACGATGAACAGATTCATGCCGCTGGCTTCGCAGACCTTGCCCTGGGTGTTCATCAGGATCGCCTCATCGAAGCCGGATTCCACCGCCTCGGTCTTGGCCAGGGAGGAGGCGATGTAGGCGCCGCTGATCTTGCCGCGCAGGGGCAGGCTGCGGTCCTCCTGGCGATACCAGGAGCTGATCCGGCAGCTGACACCATCCGCTGCCAGGTAGTCGCCCAGCTCCAGGCCGTAGATGAAGAAGTCCTTCTCGATGTTGTGCAGGCGCGGCGCAATGCCCAGGTCCGAGGTGTAGACGAAGGGACGGACGTAGAAGGAGGTGCGGGGCTGGTTGGCCTGGACGAAGCGGGTAATTGCGTCCTGAATCGCCGCCGCCGACAGATCGTAGTAGTTGAGTAGGCGGGCGCTGTTGCTCAGGCGCTGGCAGTGGCGATCGAGGCGGAACATCAGCACCCGGTTGGGGTTATCCGGATCGGGAATGCCGCGCAGGCCGCCGAAGGCGCCGGTGCCGTAGTGCAGCGCGTGGGTGGCGATGGAGAGGTTGGCCTCCGCAAAGGGCACGAGCTGCTGGCGGAAGTAGGCGATCGGCAGAAAGTTGTGCATCGTCAGCGGAGGATCGACGGCGGACGGTTCCGGCCGGAAACGCCGATAAACCGGGCCTATTCTCTCACGTCGTCCTCGGGCGCCGACGCATTGGTCTCACTGCGGGTCGGCATCACCCGGTTCGTGAGCCGGTTCAGGGCTGCGACCAGCTGACTGGCCTGAACCGGTTTCTCGATCACCACGTCCACCTCCGGCGGCAGCGGGGCCTGGGGCTGGCCCAGCAGAATCAGTCGCAGACCATCCTGCTGCGATCGCTGACTGAGCACCCGCAGCAGTTCCGTCGGGTCCGAGCCGGGCAGATCGGCATCGACGATCACCGCCAGCGGCTGCAGAAGATCAATCTGCTCCAGGGCGGTCACCCCTTCCACCAGCCAGACCACCTGATAGCCGGAGGCGGTCAGTAGTTCACAGGCCAGGGTCGCGGTCTCATCCTCATGCTCCAGCAGCAGCACCTGCCCCGGCCGACTCTGGCTGATCAGCTGCGCTTCCTCCTCCTGGGGCGTGAGGATCTGCTCGGGAATCCAGACTGTGAACCGGGAACCTTCTCCGGGCTGGGATTCGACACCTATGTGGCCGTTGTGCAGATCCACCAGCTGCTTGGTCAGCGCCAGCCCCAGCCCGGTCCCCCCGTATTCCCGGCGAATCGAGGTGTCGAGCTGGTGGAACTTGCGGAACAGCTGGGACTGCTCCTCGCTGGACATACCGATGCCGGAGTCCTCCACCTGGAAGACCGCACTGTCCCCATCCCGTGAGACCCGCAGGGTCACCTTGCCGAGACTGTCGGTGAACTTGATCGCGTTGCTGAGCAGGTTGAGCAGAATCTGGCGCAGCCGCTTCGGATCGGCCACGAACACGTCCTGGCGGCTGGTCAGCTTCAGATCCAGACCCAGCTGAATCTCCGCCGCGGTCGCCCGCTCCTGCAGGGTATTGACGCTCTGGGTGGCCAGCCGCGACAGGGAGAAGGGGCGGATGTGCAGGGCCGCCTTGCCCGCCTCGATCTGGGAGAGGTCGAGGATGTCGTTGATCAGCTCCAGCAGGTGCTCGCCACTGTCGTGAATCGTCTTCAGGTACTCCCGCTGCCGCTCGGTCAGCGGCCCGAAGGACCAGCGCAGCAGCGTGCCGGACATGCCAATCACGCAGGTGAGAGGTGTGCGCAGCTCATGGCTCATCATCGCCAGGAACTCGCTCTTGGCCCGGTTGGCGGTTTCCGCCGCCAGCAGGGCATCCCGCAGTTCCTGGGTTCGCTCGTCGACCCGGTGTTCGAGACTGTGCTTCTGGCGCTGGATCTGCTGGTAGAGCTGGGCATTGCAGATGGCGATCGCCAGGTGTTCACCAATCTGCTGAATCACCTCCGCCTCCGCCTCCGACCAGGCATGGGGCCGCTGGCAGTAATCCACCGCCAGAAAGCCCCAGATCACCTCCTGCACCCGGATCGGGCTGACACAGCGGGCCTGCACCCCCTGGGACTGCAGTTCGTCCATCAGGATCGGCTCGCGGCTGTACCCGACCGCCACGTCCTCCACCAGACTGACGTCTCCCTGGCGGTAGCAGCGCCAATCGGCAGCGGTGGCCACCAGAGCCGCTGCCTGCCGCAGGGGCAGAATCGAGGTGTCCAGCTCGGGGCGGCGCCATTCATGCAGGCGGTACTCCCGGGCCGGGATGCGCTGGGGTGGGGCAGGTTCGAGGATGAGGGTCTCGGGGCGGCGCAGCTGATAGATCACCACCCGGTCCGCCCGCAGCAGTTCGCCCACCGCCTGGATGGTGCTGCGCAGAATTGTCTCCAGATCCAGACTCTGGCGGATCTGCAGCGTCACCTGATGCAGCAGGTTGTCCCGTTCGACCTGCCACTTCAGGGCTTCCTCAATCGGGGCACAGACCGAAACGACGGCGGCTTGCGGTGGCGGCTGCTCGAGGCTGAGAGTTTCGATCAGCGCCGCGGTGAAGGTCGTCAGCAGGGTAGGGTCCAGAGGAGCTACGGCCTGACCGGAGAGCAGTTGCGGGTCTACGGTCTCAAGGAACCCGCTGATGACCCTGGGATCGTGGCTGAGCTGGAAGGGAAACGGCTCGTTCAGGGGTGTCGGCTGGTGGCGGCGCCCCGGGCCCCGCCCCAGCAGCAGCACCTGGAAACCTTCGGCCAGCACCAGGGCGAATTCCGGCAGATCGGCGGGGCTGTGGCGATCGCTGGCCAGACTGCGGTCATCGAGGTAGCAGCCCCGCTCCAGATCAGCGGCGAAGTCGCGGCAGAGTTCCCGGAGCCGGGCAAACGCGGCAGGCGTAATCTGGCGGAACGGTCTCACGGGGGTGCCGGTCATGGATCCTCGGCCACGGTGCGGGGAGCAGCCCCGGCGTTTAATGGTCATTGTGGCAGTGGCCCGCCCAATGGGTAACAGCCTGCAGTTTTTCTTCTCACTGGTCCGTCGATGCATCGGATTGCTGCCACCCCCGGAGGCTGGTCCCCCAATCAGGACGGGGTCGTGTTTCTCGATCAGCGGCCCGGGGATCTGGTGGTGCTGAGTGCGGCGGACAGCGATATCCAGACCCTCGCCGCTGCCCTCGCAGGAAAGGCCCCCACTGCCCTGTCCGTGCGGGCCCAGAACCTGCTCAACCTGCAGCAGCAACTGACCATCGACACCTACGCCGAGGAGGTCCTCAGCCAGGCCCGGCTGATCCTGCTGCGGCTGCTGGGCGGGCGCAGCTACTGGAGCTACGGACTGGAGGTGCTGCAGGAGCTGGCGGCCCGGCAAGGGGTGGCGCTGCTGGTGATCCCCGGAGACGATCGGCCCGACCCGGATCTGCTGGCACTCTCGACCCTGCCCGCGGCGGTGGCGGATCGGGCCTGGCGCTACTGCCAGGCGGGCGGGCCCGACAACTGGCGGCATCTGCTGCAGTACCTGAGCCGCCAAGTGGGAGAGCCTGGGGGTGAGCCACCCCTGCCCCTGCCCCTGGCGGAGGTGCTGCCCTACGACTGGAGGGAGGAGCCCGGCCCGGCGGTGGGGATTCTCTTCTATCGGGCCCACGTGCTGGCGGGCAATCTCGCCCCCATCGATGCCCTCCAGGCCGCTCTGCGCCAACAGGGACTCTGTCCGCGGCCGATCGCCGTTCCCTCCCTGCGCGACCCGGCCCACCAGCAGCGCATCCGCGAACTCTGGGGCGAGGGGGTGGAGCTCGTGCTCAACGCCACGGGTTTCGCGATCGCCCGCCTGGATGAGGCCGACACCCCGGCCCGCTTCTGGGCGGACCTGGATGTGCCGGTGCTGCAGCTGCTGCTAGCGGGGGGCACCCGGGAGCAGTGGCAGGCCAGCGACCAGGGCCTGGGGCCCCGCGATCTGGCGATGCAGGTGGCCCTACCGGAGGTGGACGGGCGGATCACCAGCCGGGCGATTTCCTTTAAGGCGGCGGGCGATCGCCACCCCGAACTGGACCTACCGGTGGTGGGCTATGCCGCTGATCCCGAGCGGATTGCTTGGGTGGCGGCTCTGGCCCGGGCCTGGGTGGATCTGCGCCGCACCCCAGCCGCCGAGCGACGGCTGGCCCTGGTGTTCGCCAACTACCCCAATCGGGACGGACGACTGGCCAACGGCGTCGGCCTCGACAGCCCAGCCAGCGGTGTGGCAATTCTGCAGGCCCTGGCGGCGGCTGGGTACGACCTGAGCGACATTCCCGCTGATGGGGAGGCGCTGATCCGGACCCTCACCGGCGGCATCACCAACGACCCGGAGGGGTTAGAGCTGCGGCCGGTGCACCAGTGGCTGGGTGTGGCGGACTACGAAGCCTGGTTCGCCACCCTGCCCGCGCCGGTGCGGCAGCGCCTGCTGGACCGCTGGGGCCCGCCTGCCGAGGCTCCGGACCTGGGCCGGGACGGCTTCGCGATCGCCGGGCTGCAGTTGGGCCGGGTGTTTGTCGGCATCCAGCCTGCCCGCGGCTACGACCTCGACCCCAGCCTCAACTACCACGCTCCGGATCTGGAGCCGCCCCACCGCTATCTGGCCTTCTACGTCTGGCTGCGGCAGCAGTTCGGCACCCAGGCAATCGTCCACGTCGGCAAGCACGGCAACCTCGAATGGCTGCCGGGCAAAAGCCTCGCCCTCAGCGGCGACTGCTTCCCGGAGGTGGCCCTGGGGCCGCTGCCCCACTTCTACCCGTTCATCGTCAACGATCCGGGCGAGGGCACCCAGGCCAAGCGTCGCGCCCAGGCGGTGATCGTCGATCACCTGACGCCGCCCCTGACCCGGGCCGAACTCTACGGCGATCTGCTCAGCCTGGAGGGGCTGGTGGATGAGTGGTACGAGGCCCAGGGGATGGACCCGGCCCGGCTGCCGCTGCTGCAGGAGAAGATCCGGACCCTGGCGGAGCAGTCGCAGCTGGCGGCGGAACTGGCCCCCGGCCAGGACTGGGGCGACTGGCTCACCGGCCTCGACGGCTACCTCTGCGAACTGAAGGAGGCCCAGATCCGCGACGGGCTGCACATCTTCGGCCACTGCCCCGAGGGGCGGCAGCTGCGGGACCTGCTGGTGGCGATCGCCCGTGCCCCCGGTCCCGACCGTCCCGGCCTGATCCAGGCGATCGCTGCCGACTGGGGTCTGGACTTCGACCCCCACCACGCCGACCTGGGCGCCCCCGCTCCGAACTGGGGCCTGCCGACCGGATGGCCCGTGAATGCCCCACTGCGCAGCCTGGGTGACTGGGTGGAGCAGCTGGAGCAGGCCGCCGCCGCTGCGGTGGAGGGCCTACTGGATGGCGCCCCCCTAACTACCTGGGGGCCGCGCAGCCAAACCGTACTCACCTGGGTGCAGGCGGATCTGCTGCCGCGCCTGCAGGCCACCGGCCAGGAGCTGACCCAGCTGCTGCACGGGCTCGACGGCGGCTATGTCCCGGCCGGGCCCTCCGGGGCTCCAACCCGGGGCCGACCCGAGGTGCTGCCCACCGGTCGCAACTTCTACTCGGTGGACCTGCGAGGTCTGCCGACAGAGGCAGCCTGGCAGTTGGGTCAACTGGCGGCGGAGCGGCTGGTGGAGCGCTACACCCAGGAGGAGGGCGACTGGCCCCGCAGCCTCGGCCTTTCGGTCTGGGGCACCGCCACCATGCGCACCGGCGGTGATGACATCGCCGAAGCCCTGGCCCTGCTGGGGGTGAAGCCGGTCTGGGATGGCCCCTCGCGGCGGGTGGTGGACTTCGAGGTGCTACCGCTGTCGGTGCTGGGGCGCCCCCGGGTCGATGTCACCCTGCGGGTTTCGGGCTTCTTCCGGGATGCCTTCCCTAACCTGATCGACTTCGTCGACCGGGCCGTGCAGGCAGTGGCGGACCTGGATGAACCGCCGGAGCAGAACCCCCTGGCGGCGCGGGTACGTGAGGAGACGGCAGCGGCGATCGCCCACGGCACAGACCCCGACCAGGCCCGCACCCAGGCGGGCTGGCGGGTGTTCGGCTCCAAGCCGGGGGCCTACGGCGCCGGACTGCAGGGGCTGATCGAGGCCCAGAACTGGGAGAGCGGCGACGATCTGGCCCGGGCCTACCTGAACTGGAGCAGCTGGGCCTACGGCCGGGGCAACCCCGGCACCGCCGCCCCGGAGGCCTTCCGCCAGCGTCTCGGGCAGCTGCAGGTGGTGCTCCAGAACCAGGACAACCGCGAGCACGACCTGCTCGACTCGGACGATTACTACCAATTCCAGGGCGGGCTGACCGCCGCCGTGGCCAGCGTGCGGGGTCAGGCACCAACGGTCTACTTCGGCGACCACAGCCGCCCGGAGCAGCCGAAGGTGCGCAGCCTGCGGGAGGAGCTGCTGCGGGTCTACCGCTCGCGGGTGGTCAATCCCAAGTGGATTGCCGGGGCGATGCGCCACGGCTACAAGGGGGCGTTCGAGCTGGCGGCCACCGTCGACTACCTGTTCGCCTACGACGCCACCACCGGACTGGTACCGGACTACGCCTACGAGGGCGTCGCCCGGGCCTACGCCCTCGACCCCGATGTGCGGGCCTTTCTAGAGCGGCACAATCCCTGGGCGCTGCGGGACCTGAGCGAACGGCTGCTGGAAGCCGCCCAACGGGGCCTCTGGGGCCAGCCCGACCCGGCCCTGCTGGCCCTGCTGCAGCAGGGCGCCCTGGAAGCGGAGGCGGTGATCGAAGGCGGTCTGGGGGGTGAGCCCGTAGAATCGTAGGCTCAGTGCCCTTTCCCGCCGGTGCCATGGTTTCCTCGACGGTCGCGCCCCAGTCCCGTACCTGGAGCATCGAGCAGAGCGAAGAGCTCTACCGCATCCAGGGATGGGGCGAGCCCTATTTCTCGATCAACGCCGCCGGGCATGTGACCGTCTCTCCCCGGGGCGATCGCGGCGGCAGCCTCGACCTCTACGAACTGGCCCAGGGACTGCGTCAGCGCAACCTGGCTCTGCCGCTGCTGATCCGCTTCTCCGACATCCTCGAGGACCGGGTGGAGCGCCTCAACGCCTGCTTCGCCAAGGCGATCGCCCGCTACGGCTACGGCGGCGAGTACCGGGGCGTGTTCCCGGTCAAGTGCAACCAGAACCGCCACCTGATCGAGGCCCTGGTGGACTACGGCCGTCCCTACCGCTTCGGGCTGGAGGCGGGCTCGAAGCCGGAGCTGCTGATCGCCCTGGCCCTGCTCGACACCCCCGGGGCCCTGCTGATCTGCAACGGCTACAAGGACCGCGAATACATTGAGACGGCGATCCTGGCCCGTCGCCTCGGCAAGACGCCGATCATCGTGATCGAGCAGTTCGAGGAGGTGGAGCTGGCGATCGCCGCCAGTCAGGCCCTGGGGATCGAGCCGATTCTGGGGGTACGTGCCAAGCTCAACGCCCAGGGCATCGGCCGCTGGGGCAGCAGCGCCGGGGATCGGGCCAAGTTCGGCCTGACCATGCCCGAGATCGTGGCGGTGGCCGAACGGCTGGAGGCAGCCGGGATGCTCCACTGCCTGCAGCTGCTCCACTTCCACATCGGCTCCCAGATTTCCGACATTGCGGTGATCAAGGACGCGCTCCAGGAGGCCAGCCAGATCTACGTGCAGCTGGCCAAGCTGGGGGCCGCGATGGCCTATCTGGACGTCGGCGGCGGCCTGGGCGTGGACTACGACGGCTCGAAGACCAACTTCCACGCCTCGAAGAACTACAACATGCAGAACTACGCCAACGACGTAGTGGCGACGGTGCGCGATGCCTGCGCCGAAGCAGAGCTGCCGGTGCCGACCCTGACCAGCGAGAGCGGTCGGGCGATCGCCTCCCACCAGTGCGTGCTGCTGTTCGACGTGCTCGGCTGCAGCGACGTGCCGCCGCCGGATCTGCCCGCCGCCGCCGAGGGCGATCCGCTGATCATCCGCAACCTCTACGAGACCTACGAAGGCATCGCCGCTGACAGTCTGCAGGAGAGCTACCACGACGCCGTCAAGTTCAAGGAGGACGCGATCAGCGCCTTCCGGCTGGGCTACCTGGACCTGCGCCAGCGGGCCAAGGCGGAGCGGATCTTCTGGAGCTGCTGCCACCGCATCCTGGCGATCGCCGCCGAGGCCGGGCAGAGCACCGAGGACCTCGAGGACCTGCAGCGGATCATGGCGGCGATCTACTACGTCAATCTCTCGGTCTTCCAGTCGGCCCCCGACACCTGGGCCATCGACCAGCTGTTCCCGATCCTGCCAATTCACCGTCTGGACGAGGCGCCGACCCGCCGCGCCACCCTGGCGGACCTGACCTGCGACAGCGACGGCAAGTTCGACCGCTTCATCGACCTCAAGGACGTCAAGAACGTGCTGGAGCTGCACCCGCTGCAGCCCGGCCAGGACTACATCCTGGGCATGTTCCTGGGCGGCGCCTACCAGGAGATCATGGGCAACCTGCACAACCTGTTCGGCGACACCAACACCGTCCACATCCAGCTCACCCCCAAGGGCTACGCCGTCGAGCACGTGGTCAAGGGCGACACGATGGGCGAGGTGCTGGGCTACGTCCAGTACGACGGCGAGGATCTGGTGGAGCGCATCCGGCGTCAGGCGGAGCAGGCCCTGGAGGAGCGGGGCATCACCCTGGCGGAATCCCAGGCGCTGATCCGCAGCTATGAGCAGAGCCTCAGCCGCTACACCTATCTCAGCCAATGAGGCTATCCGGAGCCAGGGTGGTGTGCGTCCAAGCGGTCCCGGATAGCCTCGATCAGCCGGGCGAGTGGATGATGAACTCCTGCACAGGGGTCCCCCCAAGCAGGTGCTCCTGAATCACCCGTTCGAGCAACTCCGGGTTGGCATGGCGATACCAGATGCCCTCGGGATAGACCAGCAGGATCGGTCCCTGCTGACAGATCCGCAGGCAATCGGCCTTCGTGCGGAAGACCACCGTCGGGTCCTCGCTCGTCGGCCGATCCAGCCCCAGTTCCTGCAGCCGCCGCTTCAGGTAGTCCCAGCTGGCCTGCCCCTCGGCCGGGTCACAGCACTTGGCCTTGGTCGGCGTGGCGCAGAGAAACAGGTGGCGGACAATGCCGTCCAGACCCAGGGCGGCAACGGTGGTATCGAGGGCGCTCACGGAGCGGCGGGCTTGACGCGGCGGATCGGCAGGTTGGCCACCAGCGCCGTCATGCGCTGATCGCTCTCGAGGTCGAGTTCCATCCCTTCGGTGTCGAGCTCGACGTAGCGGCTGACGACCTCGAGGATTTCCTGACGCATCTGCTCAAGCAATTCCGGCGGCAGGTCTGCCCGATCGTGGGCCAGCACCAGCTTCAGCCGCTGCTTGACGGTGTCCCGACTGGGAGCGGGACGATTGAACAGGCGTTCCAGCAGTTCCATCATGGTGGCGAGTTCCGTGCGGCGCGGTTAGCGGTTCTTCTGGAAAAACGACTTGATGCGCTGACGCAGCCCCTTGCTGCGGGCATCGAGGTCGATGAAGTCGACATCCTCACCCTGGAGACGGCGGGCGATGTTGCGGTAGGCGGTCCCGGCCAGACTGGGGTCCTCCGCCAGCACCAGCGGCTCGCCCCGGTTGGTGGAGACGATCACCTGCTCGTCGTCGGGGATGATCCCGACCAGGGGAATGGCGAGGATCTCCTGCACGTCAGACACGGACATCATGTCGTTGCTGGCGACCATGGCCGGACGCAGCCGGTTGACGATCAGCTGGGCCTTGCGGATGTCGTTGGCCTCCAGCAGACCGATCACCCGGTCCGCATCGCGCACGGCGGCGATTTCGGGGGTGGTGACGATTACCGCTTCCTCGGCGGCGGCGATCGCATTCTGAAAACCGGTTTCGATTCCGGCGGGAGAGTCAATCAGCACGAACTCGAACAGCGGCTTGAGCATGTCGATCAGCTGCCGCATCTGCTCGGGGGTGACCGACTCCTTCATGCGGTTGTTGGCCGCAGGTAGAAGCGCCAGGTTGGGCTGGCGCTTGTCCTTGACCAGGGCCTGCTCCAGGCGGCAGTTACCCGCCAGCACATCCTGGGCGGTGTAGACAATGCGGTTCTCGAGACCCAGCAACAGATCGAGGTTGCGCAGACCGAAGTCGGCGTCGATCAGCACAACCTTCTGTCCAAGACTGGCTAGACCCATGCCGAGGTTGGCACTGGAGGTCGTCTTGCCGACGCCGCCTTTGCCGGAGGTGATGACGATGACGCGACTCATGCGTGGGAAAACCGGCGCAACCGGCGGGGAAGGATGTTCAGTCGAGCTTCATTATTGCCCGACTGTGACGGTTTTCAGGTCAGGCTGACGGGGGTGATGCGAATCCGCCCCTCGGCGATCGCCGCCACCTCGGGATAGCCCGTGGCCGCGCCGCTCTCCACCCGCACCACCTGACTGGCAATCCGCAGCTGGGTCGCCTGCAGGCTGAGGGCCAGGATGCGGCAGCGGTCGTTCCCCGCCGCGCCAGCGTGGGCCACGCCCCGCAGCCGCCCCCAGACAAGGATGTCGCCGTCAGCAATGATGGCGGCCCCCGGATTGAGATCGCCGATCAGTACGACCGGTCCCGGGTGGCGCACCTCCGCCCCCGAGCGCAGGGTGGTCTGGAGCACCAGGGTGTCGCTCGGCAGGGGGCGATCGCCCCCTGCCAGCTGTGGCCGTTCCTGCAGCACCGACAGCCCCAGGGAGGCCGCCGCCACCGCCGTCGGTCGCCGCAGGGTACGGATTGTCGTCAGCCGCAGCCGCGCCGCCTCCAACTGCCGCTGCAGGCCCTCCATCTGCAGGGTGTCGAGGGCCCAGTCCCCCGACTCCAACCAGACCTCGGTACCCCCCGGCCAGCGCTGCTCACCACCCTCCAGGCGCTGCTGCAGCTGCTGGCGCAGATCCTGCCAGACCAGAGCGGACGCATCCGTTCCCCCGGGCAGGGTCACCGTCAGGCGATCATCGACCGCCACCACCCGCACCTGCTCCGGCGCAGCCGGTACCGCATCGGCGTCAGGCGTCAGGTTGTCCCCGTTCTCCAGCTCATCACTCATGCCGCTATCCCCAGGAGGTCAACACGGTTCCACAATCCCTACCAGCACCCAGACAGGAGTTATCGCTCTCAACCGGCACTTCTGAACCACCGATATCCCCAGTCGCACTGAACGACGCCAAGGTCGTGCCGCCATTCAGGGTCAAGGAGCGGAGTCAGTGCCGCCCCCCTGCAGGCTGTTGGTTCGCAGGAACCCCTACGCCATCACCATCCCACCATCCACATTGATCACCTGCCCCGTCACGTAGGCCGCCGCCGGGTCCGCCGCCAGGAAGCGCACCATACCCGCCACCTCCTCGGGCTGACCATAGCGGGCCAGGGGAATGAACTTCAGCAGTGCCTCGGCATCGAGGTCATGGGTCATATCCGTGGCGATGAAGCCCGGCGCCACGGCGTTCACCGTGATCCCGCGGCTGGCCAGTTCCTTGGCCGTGGTCTTGGTGAGGCCGATCACACCTGCCTTAGCGGCACTGTAGTTGGCCTGACCGAGGTTCCCCATCTCACCCACCACCGAAGCGATGTTGATGATCCGGCCGCTCTTCTGCTTGAGCATGATTTTCGCCGCTGCCCGGCTGCAGAGGAACACGCCCGTGAGGTTGAGGTTGATCACCGCGTTCCAGTCATCGGTCTTCATCCGCAGCAGCAGGGTGTCGCGGGTGATCCCGGCGTTGTTCACCAGCACATCAATCCGGCCGAAGCGCTCAGTCACCGCCTTGAACAGGCCCTCGACCTGCTCCTCCTGGCCTACATCCGCCTGGAAGGCATCCGCTTCGCCACCAGCGGCCCGGATCGCCGCCACCACTTCTTCGGCCGCCGCCGGGGAACTGGCGTAGTTGACCGCCACCTTGGCCCCCTCGCTGGCCAGGGCCAGGGCGATCGCCCGACCGATACCCCGGGAGGCACCGGTGACGAGAGCAACCTTGTCCTGGAGATGCGCGCTGGCCATGGAGAAACCCTGGGAAAACACAAAAGTCCCAACGATTCTACGGCTAGACGCGGCGCCCCTCCAGCAGCGCCTCCAGTTGCTGCAGCTGTTCTGTCGTCCCCAGACAGATCAGCAGATCCCCAGCCCGGAACCGCACCTGAGCCGTCGGTCCCGGAATCAGTTCGCCATCCGCCCGGCGAATCGCCAGGATCAGCGCCCCGGAACGGCCCCGCACGTCCGATTCCTGGAGCGTCCGGCCCACACAGGAGCAGCGGCCATCCTCGAGCAGGAACTCCTCCATGTGCAGGGAGCGTTCGCTGGCGGAGGTGATACCGTCCACGAAGTCGATTACCTGGGGCCGCAGCGCCGCCGCCGCCATCCGCCGACCACCAACCACGTAGGGCGAGACGATGGCATCGGCCCCGGCCCGCTGCAACTTGGGAATCGCCTCCTCGGTGCTGGCCCGGGCGATCGCCCGCAGCCCCGGATTCAGCGCCTTGGCCGAGAGAATCGTATAGAGATTGTTGGCATCCGACGGCATCACCGTCACCAGACACTGGGCCCGCTGCACCCCCACGGCCAGCAGCACCTCATCGAGGGTGGCATCCCCCGCCATCACCAGATACCCGGTCTCCTGGGCCTCGGCGATCGCCTCCGGTTCGCTGTCGAGGATCACGAAGGGTAGGCCCTCGGCGTCGAATTCCCGAGCCACCTGCCGCCCCATGCGACCGTAGCCGCAGATGATGTAGTGCTGGTTGAGCTTTGCGAACACAGTCCGTTGCCGTCGCTGACGCAGGTTGTCCTGAAAGTAGCCCTGCACCAGGGCTTCGGTGAACCGGTTGACGATGTAGCCGATGCTCAGCAGCCCGGCGAAAATCAGCAGGATGGTGAACACCCGCCCGTGAACGCCGAGGGGATGCACCTCCCCGAAACCCACCGTCGCCAGGGTGGTGACGGTCATGTAGAGGCTGTCGAGCCAGCTCCAGCCCTCGAGCAGGTGATAACCGACGGTGCCGGTGAGCACGACCCCCAGCAGCCCGAGAAAACTCTGGGAGAGATCGCGGCGCAGGCGCCGGTAGCGTCGCTGGGACTGACGGCTGTTGGTGAGCGTCAGGCGGCTGTGACTGGGCTGCATCGCTGCCGCCTTCCCGCCCTAGGCGCCCAGGATGCGCTTGAGGATCTGGTCTGGGGTGATGTCTGCCAGACGTCCACTGCTCGCCCGCAGCGGGAAAACCTTGTCATCGCTGGGGGGCAGTAGCGTCTCCGGTTGGCTGGCCCCCAGCAGAGCTACGGTGAAGGTCCCGGAGGCGATCGCCAGCTGCAGCCCATCCCCCTCGGGACAGATCGTCAGGTCCGCTGCCCCGATCAGGGCCGCCCGCCGACCGACATCGGGAGCGGTGAGCGCCTGGACCTGCACCCCCGCCGCCCGCAGACCATTGAGCAGGGCCGCATCCTGACTGAGCACCAGCAGCGGCAGATCCGGCTGCTTCGCCTGCAGCAGCAGCAGCAGCGCCTGCCACTGGGCCGCCGGATAGTCCCCCGGCTGCACCAGAACATAGCCCTTACCCGCCAGCCCGAGGCGCTTCAGCTCCGCTTCGGCCCATTCGATGTCCTTCTTCGCCAGGGTCAGAGCCGGGCGAGGGCAGGCTTCGGGCAATCCCAGGGGGGTCAGCAGGCGATGGGCGGTAGCAGCCCGGTAGGCCTCACCCCAGGGCGCCAGGGTGTGGGTCAGGAAGAGATTCGAGCCCGTTCCGAAGCCGATGCGCTCGGGAATACCCGTCAGCCAGAGCAGAAAGCCCGGGTTGTCCTCCAGGGAAATCACCAGGTCGTACTGGCGCTCGCGGATGCTGCCGAGCAGGTTGCCCCAGTCCGCCAGGCTGTTGCGGTCGGCGAAGTCGAAGGGAATGGTGTGGGTCACCGCCGGAAACACCCGATAGGCCCCCAGCGACTTGGGCGGTGCGACCACCTCCAGACTGGCATCGGGATAGGCCTGGTGCAGCGTCTGCAGGGTGGGGAAGCCAAGGATCTGGTCGCCGATTCCACCCGGGACGAGGGCCAGAATGCGCATAGGGGGATGGGGTAAGCTGAGGTCGTTCATCATTTTATGGGACAGCGTCGGCGCCGCCGGGTTCGGAGGCAGACGCCAACGCCGACCTGACGATTACTTCCAGAGAACGCGCGTGCATCTTCTGATTCCGGCCGCCGGTGTGGGCCGTCGTATGGGCAGCGATCGCAACAAGCTGCTGCTGACCCTGCTGGAGGAGCCGATCCTGGCCTGGACCCTGAAGGCGGCTGAGGCCTCCCGCCACATTCGCTGGATCGGGATCATCGGCCAACCCGTGGACCGACCCGACATCGACGCCTGTCTGGCCTGTCTGGCCCTGAGCAAACCCGTGGCCTTCATCCAGGGCGGCGACACCCGCCAGCAGTCGGTCTACAACGGTCTGCAGGGACTGCCCGCCGATGCCACCCACGTGCTGATCCACGACGGGGCCCGCTGTCTGGCCACCCCGGAGCTGTTCGATCGCTGCGCCGAGGCGCTGGCGGACTGCGACGGTCTGATCGCCGCCGTCAGCGTCAAGGACACGATCAAGGTCGTGGACGGGGCCCTGAATATCGTCGACACCCCCGACCGCAGCAATCTCTGGGCGGCCCAGACGCCCCAGGGCTTCGCCGTCGAGCCCCTGCGCCGCTGCCACGAGCAGGGTCGTCAGCAGGGCTGGGAAGTGACAGACGATGCGGCTCTGTTCGAAGCCTGCGGCCTGCCGGTGCGCATCGTCGAGGGCGAGGAAACCAACCTGAAGGTGACCACGCCGGTGGATCTGGCGATCGCCGCCTTCATCCTCCAGCAGCGCCAGCGGACGCCGGTCAGCGCCTGAGCCGATGGACCTCTTCCAGGCCTACGCCCAGCGGCTGACGGAGGCGGAAGCCCCCCTGGCCGCCCGGATGCGCCCCCGCACCCTGGAGGAATACATCGGCCAGAGCGAGATCCTCGGCGAGGGACGGCTGCTGCGCCGGGCGATCGCCGCCGACCAGCTTTCATCACTGATCTTCTACGGCCCGCCGGGCACCGGCAAGACCACCCTGGCCCAGGTGATCGCCAACCGCACCCAGGCCCAGTTCCTGGCGATCAACGCCGTGCTGGCGGGGATCAAGGATATCCGCGAGGCGATCGCCGCCGCCCAGGACCGCCGCGGCCGCTTCGGCCAGCGCACGATCCTGTTCGTGGATGAGGTGCACCGCTTCAACAAGGCCCAGCAGGACGCCCTACTGCCCTGGGTGGAGAACGGCACCGTAATCCTGATCGGTGCCACCACCGAGAACCCCTTCTTCGAGGTCAACAAGGCCCTGGTCAGCCGCTCGCGGCTGTTCCGGCTCCAGCCCCTGAGCGAGGTGGAACTGGGGCAGGTGATCGATCAGGCCCTGGCGGACCGGGAGCGGGGCTACGGCGATCGCCCCGTTGACCTCAGCCCCGAGGCCCGCAGCCATCTGGTGCAGGTCGCCAACGGCGACGCCCGCAGCCTGCTCAATGCCCTGGAGCTGGCGGTGGAGACCACCCCGACGAATGAGCAGGGCGTAATCCGCATCGATCTGGCGGTGGCCGAACAGTCGATCCAGCAGCGGGCCGTACTCTACGACCGCGAGGGCGACGCCCACTTCGACACAATCAGCGCCTTCATCAAGAGCGTGCGCGGCAGCGACCCGGACGCCGCCCTCTACTGGCTGGCACGCATGGTCTACGCCGGGGAGGACCCGCGCTTCATCTTCCGGCGTCTGCTGATTGCCGCCGGGGAAGACATCGGCCTGGCGGACCCCCAGGGAATGGTGGTGGTCGAAGCCTGCGCCGCCGCCTTCGACCGGGTCGGCCTTCCGGAGGGTCTCTACCCCCTGGCCCAGGCGACCCTCTACCTGGCGACCGCCCCCAAGTCCAACAGTCTGCTGGGCTTCTTCGAGGCCCTCCGTGCTGTGGAGCAGGAGCAGGCCGAGGACATTCCCAATCACCTCAAGGACGCCAACCGCGATCGTGAGAGCCTCGGCCACGGGGCGGGCTACCGCTACCCCCACGCCTTTGCCGAGCACTGGGTGGCCCAGCAGTACCTGCCCGCCAACCTGCTCGGGCAGGTCTTCTATCAGCCCTCGAGCCAGGGTTACGAAGGGCAGCAGCGCGAGCTGATCGAGCAGCGGCGCGAAGCTCAGCTCGCGGCAATGGCGGAATCCGATGCGGCGGTGGAGGCGGTCAGCTTCGGTTCTGATGCCCGCTTGGAGAGCTGGCTGCAGCGCACCCTCAGCCCGGATGGCGATCGCCTGCTGGACCTGCGCCGGACCCTGTTCGAGCGGCTGCAGCCCCAGCGTCACCACCGCCTGCTGGTGATCGAACCCAGCCCACTCCTACTCTGGGAGGCGGTGCGGCGGGCCCCCGAAGGTGGCGTCTGGGGCGTGATCGACCCTGGTGCCCGCGCCCAGGCGGAGCGGCAGATCCGCGAGCTGCCGAGCCTGCAGCGACCCTGGCTGGGCGATCGCCCCGAGGACCTGAACGCCCTACTGGCGGAGCAACCGCAGCTGCAGTTCGAGGCCATCCTGCTGCGCCAGCGGGGAGACCTGCTGCTGGCGCCGGACTGGCTACCGCTGCTGCGCTCCCGATTGGTACCCGGAGGGCAACTGCTGCTGCTCGATCGCCCGGCGGACAGCCGACCCCAGCTCTGGCGCTGGCTGACGGACACCGATCTGGCCCCGGCACTGCTGGAGCGCATCCGCACCGCGGAAGCGGCAGCAGCCGGATGGACGCGAGCCGAGCTGGAGGCGGCGATCGCCGACCTGGACTGGACCGTGAGCAGCGAGTCTCTACCCGACGAACTGCGGCTGACCCTGCGCGCCCCGCTGCTGGCCCGCTGGTTCGACGGGGCCCGCCCCGGCAGCTTCCGCTCGGTGCTGACGGGGCAGCTGACGGCAGCGGACATCGACCGGGTAGAAGCCGCCTTCCAGTCACGGCTGGGGCAGACTCTGAGCCAGAACACCCCCTGGTGGCTATTCCAGTCCCATGGGTAGGCTGAAAGCAGCCTGTCCCAGGTCCGAGCGATGATGCGACGGCTGGCCTTCCTGATACCGATGCTGCTTCTGCAGGGTATCCCGACCCTGGCGCAACCCCCAGCGGTGACCCATGTCGCGGATGATCCGAATCTCACCGCAGCCTCCGCTCTGGTACTGGCCCGGCAGGTGCTCCACAACACTGGCAACCGGGACGTCGCCACCTACGTTCTGACCCTGGGTGGTATTTCCGGCATTCTGGATCGGGCGGGCTATGGCGGCACCGACAGCGACTGTGACCTGCTGGCCGAGACACTGGTGCAGCTGAGGCCGGATCTCCGGCATTCTGTCCCGACCGCGGCGGATCAGCCCCCGGCTCCAACCCCGACCGCACCGACCCGTTAGCCTGGCAACAGGCCCCTGATGGAGACCGGATCATGCGTGCATTTCTGACCGTGCTGGCTGCCACGCTGCTCAGTCTGTCTCTTATACACATCTGACGCTGCCGACGATACTCCTTGTGT